>NZ_JAEILC010000139.1:0-14509 GCF_016307435.1 Pseudomonas sp. S4_EA_1b
TATAACTTCTGCTTGACACTCCAGGAAAACCCCGCAAATATTCGCCCCAATGTTGTACGACGTCGAATAAAAAATAATAAAAACAACAAAAGAAAGGGAGCGTCACTGTGAGTCAATTCGCCCGCAATTCCTGCGTACGTCTGGGCCTTGTCGGCCTCGGCAGCCTGAGCATCACCCTACCCTTCGCCGCGCATGCCGATGGCTTTGTCGACGACGCCAAGGCCACGCTCNNACCGTAACTTCACCAACCCGGGCAACGCCCAGGGCAAGGCTGAAGAGTGGACGCAGAACTTCATTCTGGACGCCAAGTCCGGCTACACCCAAGGCACGGTGGGTTTCGGGATCGATGTGCTGGGCCTGTATTCGCAGAAGCTCGACGGCGGCAAAGGCACCGGCGGCACCCAGTTGCTGCCGATCCACGACGACGGTCGCCCCGCCGACAACTTCGGGCGCTTGGGCGTAGCGCTGAAAACCAAACTGTCGAAGACCGAATTGAAAGTCGGCGAATGGATGCCGGTGCTGCCGATCCTGCGCTCCGACGATGGTCGCTCACTGCCGCAAACCTTCCGCGGTGGCCAGGTCACCTCCAATGAAATCGCCGGCCTGACCCTCTACGGCGGGCAATTTCGCGGCAACAGCCCACGCAACGACGCGAGCATGGAAGACATGTTCATGAACGGCAAAACCGCGTTCAAGTCGGACCGCTTCAACTTCGGCGGCGGCGAATACACCTTTAATGACAAACGCACCCAAGTCGGCCTGTGGTACGCCGAACTGAGCGATATCTACCAACAGCAATACGTCAACCTCATCCACAGCCAACCGCTGGGCGACTGGACCCTGGGCGCCAACCTCGGTTTTTTCAACGGCAAGGAAGACGGCAGCGCCCTGGCCGGCGACCTGGATAACAAAACCGCGTTTGCCCTGCTCTCGGCCAAGTACGGCGGCAACACGTTCTACGTGGGCCTGCAGAAACTCAGCGGCGACAGCGTGTGGATGCGCGTCAACGGCACCAGCGGCGGCACCCTGGCCAACGACAGCTACAACTCCAGCTATGACAACGCCAAGGAAAAATCCTGGCAACTGCGTCACGACTTCAACTTCGCGGTGCTCGGCGTACCCGGCCTGACCTTGATGAACCGCTATATCAGCGGCAGCAACGTGCACACCGGAACGATCACTGACGGCAAGGAATGGGGCCGCGAATCGGAACTGGCCTACACCGTGCAAAGCGGCGCACTGAAGAACCTCAACGTGAAATGGCGCAACTCCACGATGCGTCGGGACTTCAGCACCAACGAGTTCGATGAGAACCGGATATTTATCAGCTACCCGATCTCGTTGCTCTAAAGGTTGCCGAACCTAAACACTAACGCCCACCCCATGTGGGAGGGGGCTTGCCCTCGATGACGCGGGTCAGCCGATACTGCCTTTGCTGACCCACCGCTATCGGGGCGAGCCGAATCGACGTTGACAACCAGGGACTCCCTAACAATACTTCGACATAGTCATACGACAACCTACAACAAAAATCTGGAATGCCCATGACCACCACCACCCCAGCTCCCTTCCATCGCCTGCTGCTTACCGGTGCCGCCGGCGGCCTGGGCAAAGTCCTGCGCGAACGCCTTCGCCCCTACGCTCAGGTGCTGCGCCTATCGGACATCGCCGAAATGGCCCCCGCCGCCAACGCCCAAGAAGAAGTGCAGCTCTGCGACCTTTCCGACAAACAGGCCGTGCATCACCTGGTTGAAGGCGTCGACGCGATTCTGCATTTTGGCGGCGTGTCGGTGGAGCGTCCGTTCGAGGAGGTCCTCGGCGCGAATATCTGCGGGGTTTTTCATATCTACGAAGCCGCCCGTCGCCATGGCGTCAAACGGGTGATCTTCGCCAGCTCCAACCATGTGATCGGTTTCTACAAGCAAGACGAAAAAATCGACGCCCACTCCCCGCGCCGCCCGGACAGCTACTACGGCCTGTCCAAGTCCTACGGCGAAGACATGGCGAGTTTTTACTTTGATCGCTACGGCATCGAAACCGTCAGCATCCGCATCGGCTCCTCGTTCCCCGAGCCGCAGAACCGCCGGATGATGCACACCTGGCTGAGCTTCGATGACCTGACCCAATTGCTCGAACGCGCCCTGTACACGCCCAACGTCGGCCACACCGTGGTCTACGGTATGTCGGACAACCTCGACACCTGGTGGGACAACCGCTACGCCGCGCACTTGGGCTTCGTGCCCAAAGACAACTCCGAAGTGTTCCGTGCCCAGGTCGAAGCCCAGCCGCCGGTGGCCGACAACGACCCTGCCAAGGTCTACCAGGGCGGCGCATTCTGCGCGGCTGGGCCGTTTGGCGACTGAGCGTTTACCAATCCAAGGGAATGAGTGGCCATGACTGCTGAATTAATCGTCGACGCCCGCAATGCCGTGGGCGAATGCCCGCTATGGGTGCCGGAGGAAAACGCGCTGTACTGGGTCGATATCCCCCACGGCGGCCTGCAACGCTGGAGCGCCCAGAGCGGTGAAGTACAGCGCTGGAATGCCGACACCATGCTGGCCTGCATTGCGCGCACCGAAACCGGCGGCTGGGTCGCGGGTATGGAGAGCGGTTTTTTCCAACTCACCCCCCAGGCCGGTGGGCATCTAGATACCCAACTGCTGGCCGGCGTCGAGCACCCACGCCCGGACATGCGCATGAACGACGGCCGCTGCGATCGCCAGGGACGTTTCTGGGCCGGCAGCATGGTGCTCGACATGGGTGCGAACGCCGCCGCAGGCATTCTTTACCGCTACACCGGTGACGGCGCGGCCCATGCCCAACTGGACGGTTTCATCACCCTTAACGGCCTGGCGTTCAGCCCGGACGGGCGCACGATGTACGTCTCGGATTCGCACCCATTGGTGCAACAGATCTGGGCCTTTGATTACGACGTCGACAGCGGCACGCCGTCCAACCGCCGAGTATTTGTGGACATGCACAACCACCTCGGCCGTCCGGATGGCGCAGCGGTGGATGCCGATGGCTGCTACTGGATCTGCGCCAACGACGCCGGTCTGATCCACCGTTTCACCCCCGAAGGTCGCCTGGACCGCTCCCTGAGCGTGCCGGTGAAAAAACCCACCATGTGCGCCTTTGGCGGCAGCCGCCTGGACACTTTGTTCGTCACCTCGATCCGTGATGACCAGGGCCCCCAGTCGATCGCCGGCGGCGTGTTCGCCCTCAACCCCGGCGTCACCGGATTGCCGGAGCCCACCTTCGCCCTCTAGCTGCATCGCTGTGCCTTGAATACAACAATAACAAGACAGGAGTGACCCCCATGGACTTCAAACGCACCTTGCTGGCCGCTGCACTTCCCCTCAGCGTTCTTCTCAGCAGCGCCGCCCACGCGCTGGAAATCAAGTTCGCCGACGTTCACCCCGCCGGCTACCCCACCGTGGTCGCCGAACAAAACATGGGCAAGGCCCTGACCCAGCAAAGCAACGGCGAACTGACCTTCAAGTACTTCCCCGGCGGCGTGCTGGGTTCGGAAAAAGAGGTGGTCGAACAGGCCCAGGTCGGCGCCGTGCAGATGACCCGCGTCAGCCTCGGCATCGTCGGCCCGGTGGTGCCGGATGTGAACGTGTTCAACCTGCCATTCGTGTTCCGCGACCAGGCGCATATGCGCAAGGTCATCGATGGCGAAATCGGCGATGAGATCCTCGCCAAAATCACCGACTCCGAGTTCGGCCTGGTGGCCCTGGCCTGGATGGACGGCGGCACGCGCAACCTCTACACCAAGAAACCGGTGCGCAAGATCGAAGACCTCAAGGGCATGAAGATCCGCGTGCAGGGCAACCCGCTGTTCATCGATGCTTTCAATGCCATGGGCGCCAACGGCATCGCCATGGACACCGGCGAGATCTTCAGTGCCCTGCAGACCGGGGTGATCGACGGCGCCGAAAACAACCCGCCGACCCTGCTGGAACACAACCACTTCCAGAACGCCAAGTACTACACCCTCACCGAGCACCTGATCCTGCCCGAGCCCATCGTGATGTCGAAAATCACCTGGAACAAGCTCACCCCTGAGCAACAGGCGATGGTGAAAAACGCCGCCAAGGCCGCCCAGGCCGATGAGCGTGTGCTGTGGGACAAAAAGTCCGCCAGCAGCGAGGAAAAGCTCAAAGCCGCCGGCGTGGAATTCATCACCGTCGACAAAAAACCCTTCTATGACGCCACCGCGCCGATTCGCGCGAAATACGGCGCGGCCTACGCCGACATCATCAAGCGCATCGACGCCGTTCAGTAACCCTCCCCTTCCCTGACAAGGCCCGGCGCGGTCGACATCGACGCGCCCGGTTACGGTGAACGCCATGAAGAATTCACTGCTGCGCATCAACGACCGCATTTACATGACCTGCATCTGGGTCGCCGGCCTCGCGGTACTCGGGGTCGCGCTGATCATTCCCTGGGGCATCTTCGCCCGCTACGTCCTCGGCACCGGCTCCAGCTGGCCGGAGCCCACCGCCATTCTGCTGATGCTGGTCTTCACCTTCATCGGCGCCGCCGCCAGCTACCGCGCCGGCGCCCATATGTCGGTGGCGATGATCACCGACCGCCTGCCTCCCGCCCAACGCCGCCTCGTCGGTATTTTTACGCAACTGCTGATGGGCAGTATTTGCCTGTTTATGACGGTCTGGGGCGCCAAGCTGTGCGTGTCGACCTGGAACCAATTCATGAGCGCCATCCCCACCCTGCGCGTGGGCATCACCTATATGCCGATCCCCATCGGCGGGCTGCTCACGCTGATATTCGTGGTGGAGAAACTCCTGCTCGGTGACCAGAGCAACCGGCGCGTGGTGCGCTTCGACCTGGTGGAAGAAAGCGAAGGGGCTGCCTGATATGGACGCATTGATTCTGTTGGGCAGCTTTATCGCCTTGATCCTGATCGGCATGCCGGTGGCCTACGCCCTGGGGCTATCAGCATTGATCGGCGCGTGGTGGATCGACATTCCGTTCCAGGCCCTGATGATTCAGGTGGCCGGCGGCGTGAACAAGTTTTCGCTGATGGCGATCCCGTTCTTCGTGCTCGCCGGGGCAATCATGGCCGAGGGCGGCATGTCGCGGCGGCTGGTGGCGTTCGCCGGGGTACTGGTGGGCTTCGTGCGCGGCGGCCTGTCGCTGGTGAACATCATGGCCTCGACCTTCTTCGGCGCCATCTCCGGTTCGTCGGTGGCCGACACCGCCTCGGTGGGCTCGGTGCTGATCCCGGAAATGGAACGTCGCGGCTACCCCCGCGAGTTCGCCACCGCGGTTACCGTCAGCGGCTCGGTGCAGGCGCTGCTGACCCCGCCCAGCCACAACTCGGTGCTCTACTCCCTGGCGGCCGGCGGCACGGTGTCGATCGCCTCGTTGTTTATGGCCGGCGTGGTCCCCGGCCTGCTGATGAGCGCATGTCTGATGGTGCTGTGCCTGATCTTCGCCAAGAAGCGCGACTACCCCAAGGGCGAAGTCATCCCCCTCAAGCAGGCGCTGAAAATCGCCGCCGACGCGCTCTGGGGCCTGATGGCCATGGTGATCATCCTGGGCGGTATCCTCTCGGGCATCTTCACCGCCACCGAGTCGGCCGCGATTGCGGTGCTGTGGGCATTCTTCGTCACCATGTTCATCTACCGCGACTACAAATGGAGCGAGCTGCCCAAGCTGATGCACCGCACGGTGCGCACCATTTCCATCGTGATGATCCTGATCGCGTTTGCCGCCAGCTTCGGCTACATCATGACCCTGATGCAGATCCCGGCGAAGATCACCACGCTGTTCCTGACCCTGTCGGACAACCGCTATGTGATCCTGATGTGCATCAACATCATGCTGCTGTTGCTCGGCACGGTGATGGACATGGCGCCACTGATCCTGATCCTCACGCCGATCCTGCTGCCGGTGGTGCTCGGCATCGGTGTCGACCCGGTGCACTTCGGCATGATTATGCTGGTCAACCTCGGCATCGGCCTGATTACGCCGCCGGTGGGCGCGGTGCTGTTCGTCGGGGCAGCGGTGGGCAAGGTGAGCATCGAAAAAACCGTAAAAGCGCTGGTGCCCTTCTATGCCGTGCTGTTTCTGATCCTGATGGCCGTGACCTACATCCCGGCGCTGTCGCTGTGGCTGCCGAGCGTGGTGCTGTGATGATTGAGCTTGAAGATGCGTTGACCCACCTCAGCTTGAATCCAGCGGTGGGCGGCAGCCTCGTCAATTGGCGCGTGCGCGCCACCGGCCAGCCGCTGTTGCGTCATAACGACGAGCAGGCCATTGCGACCGGCCTGCCGGGCAAGCTGGGCTGCTATCCGTTGGCGCCGTGGTCCAATCGCATTGCTCACGGCGGCTTCGACAATCCCCTGGGTTGGCTGGCGCTCAAGCCCAACAGCCTGACCGACCCGCTGCCGATCCACGGCTCTGCCTGGCAGCAGGCGTGGCAGGTGGTGAGCCAGGCAGCGGATGAGGTGCTGCTGGCGGTGGAGTGCGACACGCCCTTCGCTTATCGCGCCGAGCAGCGCGTGCGCTTGCATGAGGGCACGCTGAGTCTTGCGTTGCGCGTCACCCATTTGGCCGAGGAGCCGGCATGGCACGGCTTGGGCTTACATCCCTATTTTCCACGCCGACCAGGCACGCGGTTGCAGGCCAGGGCCGCGCAGGTTTGGCTGAGTGATGCGTCCAAGCTGCCGACGGGGTTGGCATCGATACCGGCGGACTGGGATTTCCGGCAGCTCAATGAGCTGCCCGAGCGTCAGGTGGACAACGGTTTTTGCCAGTGGGACGGGGCTTGTCGGATCGAACAGCCGGAGCTGGGCTATGTATTGGAAGGCCAGGCCAGGGGGGCCGATTACTTCCTGCTGTACTGCCCACCGGGGCTGGGATTCTTTTGCATAGAGCCGGTGAGCCATCCGGTGAATGCCCATCACCTGCCGGGCAGGCCGGGCCTGAAGCTGCTGGAACAAGGCCAATCAACCCACCTCGATTTCAGCCTGAAATATGTCCCCATTGTGGGAGGGGGCTTGCCCCCGATGGCGGCAAACCAGTGACATAGATGCTGTGATTGAACCCCTGCACGGGGGCAAGTCGAATCGTCGCACCGCCGCTCCACAAGTGGTCAAGCCCCTTCAGGGCGGGCTGTTTTTGAGCCGCCCTGCCGTGTCGATACTCACGACAACCGACAACCCTGGCCTTAAGCGTTCGCTCTCGGCCTGATCCGGGTCCACCGTAATCCGCACCGGCACGCGCTGGGCAATCTTCACAAAATTGCCGGTGGCATTGTCGGCCTGCAACAGGCTGAACTCGGAACCGGTGGCCGGGGAAATATGCTGCACCGTGCCGTGAAACTTGCGATGGTTCAGCGCATCCACGGTAAAGGTCACTGGCTGGCCGACCTGCACATTGTCCATCTGGGTTTCTTTCATATTGGCGATCACCCACAACTGCTTCGGCACCAGCGCCATCAGTTGCGCGCCGGAGTTGACGTAGGCGCCGAGGCGCACGCCGATTTGGCCCAATTGGCCGTCACGGGGCGCGTTGATGCGGGTATTGGACAGGTCGATCCGCGCCAGTTCCACCGCCGCGTCGGCACTGGCCACGGCGGCTTCCAGGGAGCCGCGATTGACGATCACCGTCTGCAAATCCTGCCGGGCGATTTCCAGGCTGGCCTGGGCCTGAGCGACCGCCGCCTGGGTCTGGGCATTCGCCGCGCGGGTCACGTCAAGCTCGCGCTTGGACACCGAGCCATCGCTGATCAGTTCCTGGTTACGCCGCAGGTCGGCGGTGCTTTTGCGCGCCTGGGCCTGGCTGTCCGCCAAGGCTGCCTGACGCAGTTTGATCGTGGCTTCGGCGCTGTTGCGTTGCTGCACCACATTGGCCAGCGCGGCCTTCTGCACCGCCAGTTGCGCCAGCGCCTGGTCGAGGCGCTGCTTGTAGATGCGGTCATCCAGGCGCACCAGCAGGTCGCCGGCCTTGACGTACTGGAAGTCCTGCACCGGCACCTCGAACACATAGCCGCTGAGCTGCGGGCCGATAATCGTCACCTGACCGCGCACCAGGGCATTTTCGGTGGTTTCCACCGCGCTGCTGAACGGCGGCAATTGCCAGGCATACAGCACGATCAACACGCCGACGATGGCAATCGCGGCAAAGCCCAGGGAGGACAGGATGCGCACCCGCAATGGGCGCAGCTCGGTGGGCACGGCACCCGGCGGCGTGCTGCCCTCCGGGGTTGAAGCAATGGCGGTGGTGGTCGTGGTCGAGGGTTCGGTCATGAAGTAACGCCGCTGGGTTGAACGGGAGGAGTAGCCGCTTGGGTGGTCGTCATCAGCCATAGGCTGCGGGTAAAAATCCACAGCATGGTCAGGATCGCGATGATCGCAATCAGCATAAACACATCGTTGTAGGCCATCACATTCGCTTCACGGGTGGCCGCCGTGGCCAGGCTGCGAATGCCCATGAGGTTGCGCAATTGCGGGTCGGCCACCAGCCCGCCGTAGGCCGAACCGCCGCTCTGCACCCGCGCGGCCACGCGGGGGTCGAGCAGGGTCAGGTGTTCGACGATCATGCTGGAGTGAAACTTCTCGCGCACCACCTGGAAAGTGCCGAGCAACGCCGCGCCAATCAGCCCGCCGAGGTTCTGGCAAATGCCGAACATCACCGAAAAACTCACCAGGTTGCGCGGGTTGGTCAGCACGTTTTTGGTGCCCAGTACCATGGTCGGCCCCAGAAAGAACGTACCGCCGAAGCCTAGCAGGAACTGGCTGACATACAGGTTCTGCGGCCGGGTCAGGTTGCTGGAAAAGCTGTCCATCACCGACCCGGTGGCCATCAGCGCCAGGGAGATCACCAGCGGCATCAACAGGTGCGCGGGGTTGATGGTCAACGCACTGATCGCCAGCCCGCTGATCGCCCCGGCCAGCATCACCACGTAAAGCGTGTGCATCTGCTCGTAGCTCATATTGAGCATCTGCATAAAACCCACCGCGCCGGTGGACTGCTCGGACAGCACCATACGAATCAGGATCACCGCCAGCGCCAGGCGAATCATCACGCCGCTGCCCAGCCAGCGCGTCATCAGCAACGGGTTGGCGCGGTTATGTTCGATGGCCAGGCCAGCCATGATCAGCACCAGGGAGCAGGCCGAGGCGATGCCGATCCACGGCGCTTCCAGCCACCAGTCGATACGCCCCAGGGACAGCACCGCACACAGCAGCGCCACACCGCTGGAAAGAATGGCGAAGGTGAGGAAATCGAGTTTTTCAAAGGTCTTGAAACGGTCACCGGGCGGCAGCTTGAGCAGGAACACACAACCCAGGCAGATCAGCGCCAGGCCCAATTCGAACAGGTACAGGCCGCGCCATTCGGCGATCTGCAGCAGATCCTCGGAGAACAAGCGCGCCAGCGGCAGCGCCAATTGCGCGGTGCCCAACCCCAGCACCAGCGCCTTCAAGCGCCATTTGGCCGGAAACGCCTGGATCATGTAATACAAGCCCAACGAACTGAGGGCCGCGCCCACCATGCCATGGGCCGCGCGCACGGCGATGGCCGAGTTGAGGTCGTTGACGAACAGGTGGCCGAACGTCACGAGCGCATACAGCACCAAAAATACTTCGGTGAAGGCCCGCAAACCGAACTGCTGGCGAAACTTCACCAGCAGCAGGTTCATGCACACGTTGGTCATTACGTAGGCGGCGGGCAGCCAGGCCATTTCCGCGGTGGTCGCACCGAGCGCGCCTTGCAGGTATTGCAGGTTGGCGATCACCAACGAATTGCCCAGCCCGCCGGTGATCGCCACCAGCACACCGACCATCGCGAATAGCCAACGCTTGTAGGTGGGATGCAACGGCGTCGACGGCGAACCGGGCAGGCTCGGGCGTTCGTGGGGTTGCCAGGCGCGGGGGGTGTATTTGTCCATTCAATGACCTAGATGACCCGACGGGGGCGTCGGTAATACCTCTACTCAGAGAACAGTAAACCTGAGCGGAGTTCATCTTGCCATCTTGGGGTGGAATGGGGGTCTGAAGCGGGTAGGGTCAGAAAGTGGGAGGGGCAAGCCCTCCCCCACATTGGATCTCAGGTGCATCCAGAGGCAGACTCCAGATCAAATCCAACCGAGCCAACTCCAGTAAGTCGCCGCCAACACCAACATCAGCCCATACCCGATCAACGTCACCAGAATCCCCACCTTGGCAAACTGGCGCGCGGTAAATGTGCCGGTGCCCAGGCACACCATGTTCTGCGGCGCGTTGATCGGCAGGATAAACCCGTAACTCATCACAAACCCCAGCAACAGGGTCATGCCCAAGCGGCTGAATTCGCCGGGCAGGGTTTGCAGCACCGCAATCAAGATCGGCAATAGCGCCGAGGTCAATGCGGTGGCGCTGGCAAAGCCCAGGTGGATCAGGATCAGGAACGCGCCAAGGATCGCGAACACGCCCAGCGGGCCGACCTGGTCCAAGCCGGTGTGGGCCACCACCGCAGCACCCAGCCACTGCCCGGCCTGGGTGGTCAGCAACGCCGTACCCAGGCTGATGCCCACGCCGAACACGATCACCGTGCCCCACGGAATGCGCGACTGCACATCTTTCCAGGTCATCACACCAATGCCCGGCAGCAGCAGGACTACCAACCCGGCGTAGGTGGTCGAGGTGGTGTCGAAAGGATGCAGGCGCCCTTCCGTGGCCCACGCCAACAGCAGCAACACCGACACCGCCAGCAAGCGTTTCTGCGGGCCGGTCATGGGGCCGATGTCCACCAGGGACTGGGCCACGGCTTCCTTGCCGCCGGGGATGCTGTCGGTTTCCGGCGGCAGCAGCTTGAGCACCAGAAACAGCAATACCGCCGACATGATCAGCGCCCACGGCGCGCCGGCGATCAGCCAATCGAGCCATGACACGCGCTGGCCGAGCATCTTGTCCATAAAACCGACGGTCAGCAGGTTCTGCGCCGCGGCGGTCTGGATGCCGACGTTCCAGATGCTGGTGCCCTGGGCCACCACGATCATGATCCCGGCGGCGATATTCGAGCGCTTGTCCACGCCGAACGCGGCGATCACCCCCATCATGATCGGCACCACACAGGCACTGCGCGCCGTGGCGCTGGGCACCACCAGGCTGAGCAGGATCGTCACCGCGATCGCCCCCAGCAGGATGCGCCGAGTGCTGGTGCCGATACGGCTTAGCGTCACCAGGGCGATGCGCCGATCCAGGCCGGTATGGGTCATGGCCGCCGCGATAAACAGCGCCCCTGCCACCAGCGCCAGCGCCGGGTTGGCGAAGCCGGTGAGCGCCATGCTGATGGCCGGGCTGGAGCCGATCAGGTGCGTGGGGTCTTGCAGCGAGGGTGCCGTGCCGAGCAGAAAGGCCATGAGCGAGGTGATCATGATCGCGCTGGCCTCATAGGACACCGCCTCGGTGATCCACACCACCACGGCAAACACCAGGATCGCCAGCATGCGCTGCCCGGCCACCGGCAGGTCGGCGGGCAGCGGCAACAGCAGCACGCCGGCCATCGCCAACACGGCGATCACCAGGCCCAGGGGCAATTTGAAAGGTGCAGCGGTCATGGCGTACTCCAGGCCTCTAGATCAGGCCTTAGCTTGCCGTAACGCCCGCTGCAACGTGTTGACAGGTATCAAGCTTCTAGGCCAGCAATTGACTGAGTACCGCGCGCAACTTTCCGGGCTTGACCGGTTTGTTCAGCAACGGTGCATCCAGCCGGCGCAACGCGCGGCGGCATTGGTCGGTGCGGTCGGCGGTGATGATCACGGCGGGGATCTTGTGACCGAAATGCTCGCGCAACTGCTTGACCACCAGGCAGCCCACCACCCCGTGGTCGAGGTGGTAGTCCGCCAGAATCAACTCCGGCGCCCTGCCCTGCAGCGCATGCAATGCGCCGACCTGGTCGGTGGCGGTGACCACGTCGCAACCCCATTGGCCCAGCAGCGCGCGCATGCTGTCGAGGATGCTGATCTCATTGTCGATCACCAGCAAACGCCGCCCCGGCAATGGGTTACCGGTGGTGGGCAGGGTCGGTAACTGGCTGATCGCGGGTGGCATCTCTGCGCTGATGGGCACCTCGATGCTGAACATCGAACCGCGCCCCGGCCAGGAACGCACCGCCACCGGGTAGCCGAGAATCTCGGCGATGCGTTCGACAATCGCCAGCCCCAAGCCCACACCTTTGCGTTCCGACGCGCGGCCGACATCGAGCTGGTTGAACTCCAGGAAGATCGCTTCCAGCCGGTCGGCGGCGATCCCGCGCCCGGTGTCCCACACCTCCAAGCGCAGACGATCGCCACGACGGCGGGCGCCGAGCAGGATGCAGCCTTCGTCGGTATAGCGGCAGGCGTTGCTCAGGAAGTTGCGCAAGATCCGCGTCAGCAAACGCAGGTCCGTATGGATCGCATACCCCCCGGTGCGCGCACGCAGGTTCAACCCGGCCGCCTGGGCCACCGACTGAAACTCCGAGATCAACGGTGCGAACAGTTCCTCCAGGCGATACACCGCCGCGTCCGGCTTGACCGCCGCCTGGTCGAGCCGCGAGATATCGAGCAGATCCGTGAGTAAGTCCTCGGCGCCTTCCAGGGCCTGATGGGTCCGCTCCACCAGCACCTGCTCGACACTGGGCAACGCCCGCTCGCGCAGGGTGGCGATCAACAGGCGCGCGGCGTTCAGCGGTTGCAGCAGGTCGTGACTGGCGGCGGCGAGGTATTTGTCCTTGCTGCGGTTGGCGGCCTCGGCGGCGTCGCGGGCATCGCGCAACTGCCGTTCCACCTGTTCACGCTGGGCGATCTGCTGTTGCAGGTTGCGGTTGGCCTCCAGCAATTCATCGGTGCGCGCGGCCACGCGCTGTTCCAGCTCATCGTTGAGGCGGATATAGCGCCGACGCTCGGCTTCCAGTTCGTCCAGGCGTGCCGTCAATTCGGGGTAGTGGCTCTTGCGCGCCGACTGGTCGCCCAGCCCGAGCAACCCGGCGAGGGCGCGCTGCTGGTCGTCAGAGAGCTTCGCCATACACGACCTCGACGTCACGCTGGCTCGACTCGCGCGGGTTGGTGAGGATGCACGGGTCGTGCATCGCATGCTGGGACAGGAACGGAATATCCGCCACGCGCACCCCATGCAGACCAAGGGTTTCATGGAAGCCAATGGCGTGTTTCAGGGCAATCAGGTGTTCCACCAGGCGCCCACAGATCTGCCGATGGTTCAGGCCCCGGCAGTCGATGCCGAAGGTCTCGGCAATCACCTTGAAGCGCTCCGGCGCCGAGTTGTAGTTGAACGCCACCACATGCTCGACCAGCACCGCGTTGCACAGGCCATGGGGCAGGTCGAGAAAGCCGCCGAGGCTATGGGACATGGCATGCACCGCGCCAAGGATCGCATTGGAAAACGCCAGGCCGGCCTGCATGCTGCCGAGCATGATCTTCTCGCGCAGGGCAATGTCCGTGGGGTTGGCGATCATCTGCACCAGGTTGCCGTTGATCAACCGCATGGCCTCCAGGGCATGGGGGTCGGTGAGCGGGCCATGACCGGTGGAAACGAACGCCTCGATGGCATGCACCAAGGCGTCGATGCCGGTGCAGGCGGACAGGAACGGGTCCATGCTGGCGGTGGTTTCCGGGTCGATCAGCGACACATCCGGCACCACCGCCTTGCTGACGATGGAGAACTTCATGCGTTCCTGCTGGTTGGAAATAATCACGAACTGCGACACATCCGCCGAGGTCCCGGCGGTGGTAGGGATCAGGATCAGCGGTGGGCTGGGCACGCGGATGGTGTCCACGCCTTCGAAGTCCAGAATGCTGCGCCCGTGGGCCACCACGATGCCGATGGCCTTGCCGCAGTCCATGGGGCTGCCGCCGCCGATGGCGACGATCACGTCGCAATGGTTTTCCCGGTACACCTCGGCGCCGAGCATCACCTCCTCCACGCGCGGGTTGGGCGACACGGCGCTGTACAGGCAGTAGTCGATGCCGATGGCCTGCAGGCTGGCTTCCACATCGGCGACCCAGCCGGCGGCGATCACACCGGGGTCGCTGACCACCAGCACCTTGCGCGCACCGAAGGTTTTGGCGTAGTTGCCGACGTTATGCCGGCAACCGGCACCGAAGATGATTTCAGGCGAGACGAATTTACGCAGGAGGCTCAGGTTTGGGCTCATTGGAAAGCCTGTTCTTATTATTTTTGGAAGATGCGCTCCACACTAACCGATCCGCAGGCGTTTGCAATCAGACCAAAGGGTCATTCCCAATAGCGCACCGGCCAGCACTGGGCTGGCCGGCTGTTGAATCAACGGCTGGCGAAGTACATGGTCACTTCAAAGCCGATACGCAGGTCGGTGAAGGCGGGTTTGGTCCACATGGGAGAGTCCTCTTGTTGTGCCGGAAGATTCCGGTAAAGGCATTAATACATGGGGGGTTGGGGGGGCGAATGCTACTTTCGAAGTAAATGCCGCACTGCATTAGTCGCGAATGTACAGGGAACAAAACTGTGGGAGGGGG
>NZ_JAEILC010000014.1:0-109671 GCF_016307435.1 Pseudomonas sp. S4_EA_1b
CCGACCGTTTACTTCAAGCCGAACGAAAACTTCAACGGCACCGCGAACTTCACCTACACCGCGACCGACGGCGGCAACGCTGATGGCAGCAACCCGCTGACGTCGGCTCCCGCCAACGGCATCATCACTGTGACTGCGGTCAACGATGCGCCGACTGCGAGCAATGGCCGGATAGAAAGCAACGAAGACACCCCAGTCGAGCTGAAGTGGTCGACGTTCGGGGTCAATGATGTGGACTCCACGGACCTGAAAGTCGTCTTCACCAGCCTGCCCAACGGTGCCATCGAGTACAAAGTCGACGGTGTTTGGGTCCAGCTCAACGCAGCTGATCTGAAAACCGATACGTCGCCGGGCAAGGCCTTCAGCCAGGCCGACTTCGACAATCACAATGTGCGTTACAGCCCAGCGGCCAACGAGTCGGGCGATGACAGCTTCAAAAACGCCGGCATCGGTAACAAGCATGATGATTACACCGAGCTGAAGTTCCAGGCTACCGACGGCCAGCTCAACAGCGACACTCAAACCATCACCGTGGATATCCACCCAGTGACGGACGTTCCTGTCGTGACCGTCGGCTCGTTCGGTGACGTACCAACCGGCTTGACCATTCAAACCTGGACCGGCGGCAACCTGCCTGGTGCATTGGGTACGAACGGTAATGGTGTTGTTCAGTCCAGCGATTTGATCCGGGTCATCAACGCCCAAACCCCTGGCAGCGCAGCCTCCACCGGTGTGACCGCCAACGTGAGCAACGGTAATGTGGTGGAGCACACCGCGACCAAAGTCTCCGGCTTGGTTTACCTGGAAGCCGGCAAGAGCTACAGCTTCACCGGCAGCGCCGATGACAGCCTGGCGGTTACCGTCGGCGGCAAGTTGGTGTCGACCGAGACCTGGAGCCAGGGCAGCGGGATTAACGCAGCCCCCTTTACGCCGCCAGAGTCGGGTTATTACACCCTCGACATCTATCACTACAACCAGGCCGGCCCGGGCAACTACGACGTCAATGTCTCGATCAACAGCGGCCCGTCGATGGCGTTGGGTAGCAGCGGCGTGCAGACCTATACCAGCCTGGACGCGTTGAAAGCTGCCGGGGCGGTCTTTGACGATGCTCACGTGGTCAACGGAGAAGGCTATTACACCGGCTACGTTTACAACCACGGCCTGGAAGACAGTGCGATCAAGATCAGCCCGATCACGACCACGTTTGTCGACAATGACCAGTCGGAATTGCACAAGGTAGAAATCAGCGGCCTGCCTGAAGGCGCTGTCATTACCGACGGCGCCTCGGGCCACAGCTATACCTCGACGGGTGCGACCACCCAGTACGATGTCAGCAATTGGAACCTGGCTACCTTGACCGTCACTCCGGCCAAGGATGCGACGGCCAATTTCGATCTGACTGTGAAGGCAACAGCCATGGAGTCGAGCACGCAGATTGAAATGGTCACGATTGGCAAGGTGAGCGTTGTGGTCACTGCGGTCAACGATGCGCCAGTGGCGATCGTCACCACGGCGACCGGTGCTGAAGACCCAAGTGTCGGGATCGCGGTCAAGCTGTCCGCCACCGATGTCGATGGTTTGGCCAACGTCAAGTCGTTCAACGTCGGCACGTCGACCAATGGCACCTTCTACACCGATGCGGCCATGACCAAACCGGTGACCGGCTCCATTGATGCGGTCAACGGCGAAGCGACCGTTTACTTCAAGCCAAACGCGAACTTCAACGGCACCGCGAACTTCACCTACACCGCGACCGACAGCGGCAACGCTGACGGCAGCAACGTACTGACCTCGCCAGCGGCCAACGGCACCATCACCGTGACTCCGGTCAATGATGCGCCGGTGGCTGCGGCGACTACTGCGACCGGTGCTGAAGATCCAACGGTTGGTATCGCAGTCAAGCTGAACGCAACCGACGTAGATGGCCTGGCGAACGTGAAATCCTTCACTGTCGGCACGCCAACCAATGGCACCTTCTACACCGACGCGGCCATGACCAAACCGGTGACCGGCTCCATTGATGCGGTCAACGGCGAAGCGACCGTTTACTTCAAGCCAAACGCGAACTTCAACGGCACCGCGAACTTCACCTACACCGCCACCGACAGCGGCAACGCTGACGGCAGCAACGTACTGACCTCGCCCGCGGCCAACGGCACCATCACCGTGACCTCGGTCAACGACGCGCCTACCCTGGACCTCAGCACCGCAGACGGCGCGGTTGCCACCGGTTATAGCGCTGCGTACACCGAGCGAAACACTGCCGGTGTGGCAATTACCGGCAGCGTTGCCATCGGCGACGTCGACAGCAGCCAGATGCAAAGCGCGACCATTACCTTGAAAAACGCCAGCGCGGGCGATCAGTTGAGCTCAAGCCTGATAAATGTGGGCGGGACCTACAACGGCGTCACCCTGACCAGCGTCGGCACGGACGTCAGTGGCAAGATTGTATTGACCCTGTCGGGTGCGGCTGATGCGGCCACCTACAAAGCCCTGCTTGAGTCGTTCCAGTACACCAACACCGGCAAATACCCGTCACTTGGTGATCGCACCATCGATATCGCCGTAACTGATAATGAAGGTAGCAACAGCCTGAGTTCAAGCGTGGCCACCAGCACCACCACAGTGGCGCCGCAGACCTATCAGGTGACGGAAGGCACCGGTCTTGTCGATACCATCAACTTGAGCGGTTCGACCAATAACGTGGTGGTGGGCGACAAAGCCGGCGTGGTCACCCAGGGCAGCAATTACAACATTGCTTTCCTCGTCGATACTTCGGGCAGTATCGGTACCGATGCAATGAAGTCGATCAAGGCTCAACTGGCCAGCGTATTCGATACCTTGATTGCCAATGCCAGCACCAAGGACTCCGGCGTGGTGAAAGTCATGTTGGTGGACTTCGACACCCAGGTTCAGGCGCAGGTCTCGGTCAATCTGGCTGACAAGGACGGTGCCAAAGCGGCCTTGCAGGCGGTGTTGAACCAGATGAGCTCTAATTCGAGCGACATGACCAACTATCAGGATGCGTTCAACGCCGCCACAAACTGGTTCAAGAGCAGCGAAGCCACGAGTAACAAGGGTGCGACGAACCTGACGTACTTCATCACCGACGGCTCGCCGAATATGTACACCGACGTGCAAGGCAGTCCTTACCTGGGTGGGGTCAAGGTATGGGGCTCGGGCTCCAGCGTTTACTTCGACAGCATCGTCAACAGCTCGAATTACGTTTTGGGCCAGGGCAAGGCCGTTTACACCACCATCAACGGTTCCTCCCACATGGTTGTCGATGCGGATGGCAGGGTCTATTCCTACGATAGTTGGAACAATCGGACCTATGAAGGCAAGGTGGTGGCCAACAGCAATGGCGGCTTTGATGTGGCTGCGGTCTATAACGACTCCAGCACCGCATTGACGAACGCGAAGACGGCCTACAACGATCTGGTTAACGCAGTGAGCGGCAAGGTCACCGTCGAGGCAATCGGCCTGGGTTCGAGCATTGACACTGCTGTGCTCAAGCAATTCGACACCGACAAGGTGGTCGCCACCATCGACACCGCGAAGCTGGCGGATGCGATCACTGGCCATACCGCCGACGCGGGCGCCGACAGCATCACCGGCGGCTCTGGCAATGACATCGTGTTCGGTGACCTGATCACCTACAAAGGTCAGGAAGGCAGTGCCGCACTCAAGGCGTTCGCCGCCGAGAAGTTGTCCACTACGGTCGACCACATTGATGACCGCACTTTGCACCAGTACATCACTGAACACGTGCAGGACATCGGTGCTCTGGCCAACGCGTCGAACATCTACGGCACCAATGATGGCGGCGACACCCTGATCGGCAACGCCGGTAACGACATCTTGTTCGGCCAGGGCGGCAACGACACCCTCTCCGGCGGTGCCGGTAATGACATCTTGGTGGGCGGCAAGGGTAACGACATCCTCACCGGCGGCGGGCAGGCGGATACCTTCGTGTGGCTCAAAGGCGATACCAACACCGGGACTGGCGTCGATACCATCACCGACTTCAAGCACAGCGAAGGCGATAAGTTGGATCTGTCCGATTTGCTGCAAGGCAGTAATGACACCAACCTGTCGAGCTATCTGAAGTTGACCACCGACTCGTCAGGCTCGACGCTGAGTGTGAGCAGCACCGGCTCGTTCACGGCGGGTGGCACGGCCGATGTCACGATCAAGGTCGATGGCGTTAACTGGGGCAATGGCAGTGCCGCGATCAACAACCTGATCGCCGGTGGCGACTTGACCGTCAAGCACCACGACTGATCCCCCAGCAGCGCCAATCTTTCGGGATTGGCGCTGCGTGGGCATCAGCGTCGGGCAAATGTGTGTAATCTCTGCAGAGGCCGTGCGCGGCACCTGCAGGGATTTTTTATTGGGAGAACGTTGATGTTCTACGTGCAACGCGATCAAAACAACGCTTTGATCCGTGTCGAGGCGCAGGCCTATGCCGAGGCCACCGAGACGCTACCGGCCGACCATCATGAGATACAGGCGTGGTTTGCCGACGATGTGGTCGACAACAGCCTCAAGCAGCTCAAGCAAAGTGACTTTGAGATGATTCGGGTACTGGACGACTTGATCCAGGTTCTGATCACCAAGAACGTCATGAGCATCACGGACTTGCCGCCCGCCGCGCAGGCCAAGTTCCTCGAACGTACCCAGGCCCGGGCAGCATTGGGTGGGTTGAGCGAGTTGATCAATGACGATGAAACCGGCTTGATCTGAGCCGCCCCACCTCCTTCACGGCATGACCGTCAAGGAGGCGAGGACGTTCTACTTCCAGGGCGCCGGTTCACCCACCAGTTGGCCTTGTACCCCTTCAATCCCCATCTCGCGAATCACCTGTAGCTCACCCTCGGTTTCCACACGTTCGGCAATCAACGGCAAATCGATGCTGTGGGCGGCGCGCTGGATGGCTTCGATAAAAAAGCGCTTGTGGCTTTCCTGGTCGATGGCACGGATGTAGCTGCCGTCGATTTTCAGGTACGCCAGGCCCAGGTTCGCCAGGTTGCCGATCATGCTGAAACGCCCGCCGAAACGCTGCAGGCCAAGGCTGAAGCCCAGGCTGCGCAAGCGTCGGGTCAGGCGCTCCAGCTGCGACTGCTCGGGCACTTGTTCTTCACCGATTTCCAGGGTCAGGCGCGGCCCCAGGGCGGGGTTTTGAGCCAGGCGTTCGAAGACGCGCTCCAGTGCCTGTGGGTCGTTCAGGGTAGCGGCCGACAGATTCAAAGCTACCGATGGGCTGTGCTGGGCCAGGTGCTTGATCACCAGATCAACCATCAATTGGTCAAGGCGTGCAGTCCAACCGAAGCGCTCCAGCCACGGTAGGAAGTGGCCCGCCGCGATGGTCTGGCCCTGCGGGTCGAGCAAGCGTGACAACACTTTGTAATGCAGGACCTGTTGGGTGTCGCTGCTGCTCACCACCGGCTGGAAAAACAACCGGAAGCGCCCTTGGGTCAGGGCGTCGTCGAGCAAGGTGTGCCAGCTGTGGTGATCGTCGCTGACGGTGCCTTGGGTCTGGTGTTCCAGGCACACCCAAGTCTGGCCTGTACCGGCTTCGGCCTGGGCCAGTGCCTGGTCGGCCAGCATTAGCAGGTCTGCCGAGGCATCGCCCGGTTTGTACGGTGCCAGCCCGATGTAAGCCACGATCGGCATATCGGTGGCTCCCGTTTCGTAAAGGCTTTGCAGGGTGCCTTCCAGGGCCTGGGCCAGCTGCAACGCTTCATCGCGCACCAGCCCCGGGGCGAGCACCGCGAACTCGCCGCCACGGCTGCGGGTGATCAGGTTCTGGGTTTCCGGGTACTTGGCGCAGGTGCGCACCAGTTGCTGGCTGACGGCCTGCAGCAGTTGGTCAGTACGTTGCCCGCCCAGGCGTTGGTTGAGGCCGCTCAGGTCGTTGACCCGCAACATCAGCAGGTAACCCGAACTGGCTTCTTCAACGTTGCTGACGCGCGATTGCAGCTGCATTTCAAAATAACGACGGTTGGCCAGGCCCGTGAGGCTGTCCTGGTAGGACTCCACCCGCAGTTTCTCGCTGCGTTCGGTCTGCTCACGGAACAGCGCCTTGAGCTTCTCCACCATCTGATTCATCGCCTGCACCACCCGGCGCAGCTCAGGAGTGCGGGGCAGATCGGGCAGGCTCAGGAATTCACGGCGGGCGATGGCATGGGACTGCTCGACCATATAATCCAGCGGCTTCAATTGACGCCGCAGCAACAGGGCGCCCAGTACCGCGCTCACGGCGCCGCAGAGCAGCAGCCAGCCCAGGCTGCCCAATGCGCTCTGCCACAGCTTGGCCAAGGCAAACATTGGATGGCTGACCACCTCGACCCGCGCCGCCTGCTGCCAGCCACGGCTGACGATCGCATCGCCGCCGGCCGGCGCCAAGCCGATCATCTTCACGAACCACGCCGGGACGCTGCTGGCGTCCGGCTCGGCGGCGCGCTCTACCAGCACTTGGTTGGTGCTCAGGTCCACCACGCGGATGCTGGCGTAGTAGCCGCTGTCGAAGATCGAACTGACCATCAGCTCGGTCATCGCCGGGTCATCGATGTTCGGCGTCAACGACAGCGCCAGCGCAGTGGCCGCGTCCTGAGCGTGGGAGCGCAATTGGTTGACGTACTGGGTACGCGAGCTTTCCAGGCTGACGAAGAAGCTACCGCTGAACGCGACCACCAGGAACACGCAGATAGCGATCAGCAATTGTTTGAACAGTGACATCGTAGCTCCTGTTAATTATCCGAACCGGTCGGAAACCCTTCAGCGGTCATTTTCTTCAACACATCCTGCCAACGCGACAGACGCTTGGTATCGCCGACTTTTTTGTTGCCCGTCGCGCCGGTCAGCCACAGCCCTTCACCGTTGAAGGCGTAAACCGGCAGCAGGTCCGGCCGTTGGCTGGCCGGCAGAATCGGGTCCATCAGACTGTCCAGTACCAAGGGCATGGCCTCGGGGCTTGAATAGTAGGTCAGCACCATATGTGCACGATTCTGGCGCAGAGCCTTGACGTAGGTTATGCGCAGCTTCTCGGCCGGCACGCCCAAATGACGCAGGCTGAAGTATTTGGCGATGGCGTAGTCTTCACAGTCGCCGGCGCCTTTCCACAAGGATTGAATGGGCGTCGCCCAATAATCCACCTCGTGCCACAGGTCGATATCTTCTTCGTAATGCAGCTGACGATTGAAGAACAAGTTAACCACTTTGAGTTGTTCGCTCTCGCTGACCTGCTTTTCTGTGGCCAGTAGCTGTTGCCAGGCATCAATGCGCTGTCGACCGGGGCCGAGGGGGCCGTAGAGCGCTTCGGCTTTACGGCTGATCTGGCTGAAATCCCAATCGGCGAGTAAATCGCCCAGCAGTCCGCCACCCAGCACCACCGCGATGGCGAGGCCGTAGAGGAACCGAGGGAATTTATAGCGTATCGCCACTGCGCTTATCCAAAACGTACAGCCTGGAAGTTGCCGCAATGGTGCGGGGATGGCGGGTAAAAAACAATGGCACGATGAAATCACCGCCTATCAAATGACGGTATTTTTCGTCAGTAAATTGGCAGTTTTCCGCTCGTCTGAAAGGGTGGTGGATTTTTGATCAAAATAATGACACTTCATCGGGGCTGACACAGAATGCAGCCAATAAACACGCCAATATGAACACGTACGGGAAGCCTTGATGGGCCGACCTTCCAAGTGTTCCGATGGCGTTGCGAAGGAGCCCGGCCATGAGCCGCACCGATGATCTATTTGCCCTGTTCGGCAACAGCGTTTCCCGTGACCCGAAGGGCAAAAACGCTCGGTTGCACTTTTTCGGCAGCATTCCATTTGATGATGGCACCCGGGTAAACCGTGAAGATGGCTCGCTCGTTCGTCCTCATGGGGCTCACGGCAATCAACCGTCCGCGCAGGCCGAACCCGTGCCGCTGCGTGCCACTGTGGTGGCGGTGGTCTCGATCAACGGCGGCGTAGGTCGTAGCACGCTGGTCACGGCATTGAGCAGCGGGTTGCAACGCTTGGGCGAGGCGGTGGTGGCCGTGGATCTGGACCCGCAGAATGCGCTGCGCCAGCACTTCGGCGTCGATCATCAGCGCCCCGGTGTGGGGCGCAGCAGTTTGCTCAACGCGCCGTGGGCCGGCGCCTTGCAAACGGGGTTCGCCGGTTCCCAGGTGATCCCATTCGGCGACACCGACAGCCGCCAGAAGGAGGGCCTGCAACGCTGGCTTACGCGCGAGCCCACTTGGTTGGCCGAGCACCTGTCGGTCATGGAGCTGAGCGAAGCTCACACGGTGATCATCGATACCCCCGCGGGTAACAACGTTTATCTGCATCAAGCCCTGAACGTGGCCGATATTGTGTTGGTCATCGCTCAACCTAACGCCGCCTGCCTCGGCACCCAGGACCAGTTGGACGCACTGCTGGCGCCCTACCTTGAGCGTGCGCGCCCGCCCCGTTGCCATTTCGTGATCAATCAAGTGGATGACCAATCGGCGTTTAACCGGGAAATGCTGGAAGCCTTTACGCTGAGTCGCCAGGCTGACGCGTTGGCGGTCGTACATGACGACGCGCTGATCAGCCAAGCCCTGGCGTTTGCCACCGACCCGCTGGATAACGTGGCGTCCAGCCAGGCAGGTGCGGATATCAATGAGCTTTGCCGGCTATTGATTGCGCGTAAAAGAACCGCGTAACGCGCGGTTTAGAGGTTAATCGTCAGAGGCTTATGCACAATCGGTTGGATGCGCCATTAAGAAACACTCTTTTTGTGGAGCGGTTCTCATCTGGGCTTAACTGCCTGTTTTACGTGCATTTTATTTTGTGAACAAAAAATGAACAGCTCGGGTTTTGGGCTGCGAGCTAGATGATTAAAGGCTTCGTAAAGAAACCATCAACAGAGTTATCCACAGGCCGCACTGCGTCAATTTGCCTCTTAATCGCGCTCGGCAAGCACCATCAAGTTGCGCGGCGTCAGTGCGGCGTCGCAGAAGCTGCCCAGTTCAACGCGGTAGCCTTGTTCGGTCAGAAACAGCGCACGATCCAGCACCAGCCATATCTCCAGCGGTCGCCGAAACAGACCACGCACCAGTTCCAGGTTTCTCACCTCGGCCAAGCGAGCCCAGCCATAGGCCTCCAGCGCGGCCCAATCCTGCTCGCCTGTGGATAAACCTTTCAGGTTTGCCAACGCTTGGCAGTAGTCGGCGAACGGTACGCTCAGCCACGCAGTCGGCAGTGAAGGGGTGGGCAGGTACTCATCGCATCCCCGTAGCTGCCGTTGCAGTTGATCGAAGCCCAGACGGCGGGCCATGGATGTGTCCCGCTGCTGGCGTACGCGTTTGCCGGCAGTGACGGTTTCGCTGAGCGGCAGGCCGAGGTCTTCGACTGACAGCTGCAACGTTGAAGCGCGGCCTGCCTCGGACAGTGGTTGATAGTTCGATGCGCTGATGCGGTTGTAACAGCAGGGCGCCAGGGCCAGCTGTTTGCAGCCTTGTGCACTGGCCAGTTGCAGCAGGCGCACATGCAGGTCACCACAGGCGTGCAGGGCGACGGGGGTGTGTTCGGCGCTGAGGGTGACGCCCGCCATGACGTCTTGCAGGCGATGGGTCGCGGGCAAGCCATGGTGGTCACTCAGGGCCTGACCTGTGGCGATCAGTGCCGGGTCGTATTCGAGGCAGGTCAGCTGTTGCGCGGTTTGCAGCAGCCGGCGGCCCAAGTGGCCCTTGCCGGCACACCAATCCAGCCAGTGCGTGGGGGCTTGCGCAAACGACAGGGCTGCACCGAAGGCTTCGATTTGCTGCCACTTGCGGCCCGGCACATCGACATTCAAGCGATGGCGCGCGGGCGGCAGGGGCTGCGTCGGCAACTTATCCACAGCACTGAGCTGGCGCGCTTGTGCGGCAAGTTGTGCAAAAGGCGCGGGCGCCGGGAGATCATAGGGGGTGTTGTGGCTGGCTTCGGCGTCATCCAGCGAGCGCTGGCGCAACCAGTGTGCCAGCTCTGGATGTCGTGATTCCCAGGCCAATTGGCGATGAGTGAAGGGCCGTGGTTTCCACAGCCCTTGGTGCTCGATCAGGAAGGCATCCAGTGCCTGGAAGTGCGCCTTAACGTCCCTGGCAGGCATCGACGCGCAGCCAGCGTTCCAGCAGTTTGAAGCCACGCACCAGGATGTAGGCCATCAACAGGTAGAACAGGCCGGCAGCGAAGAAGATCTCCACCGGCAGGTAGGTTCGGGCAATGATGGTTCGCGCCATGCCGGTCAGTTCCAGCAGGGTCACCGTACTCGCCAGGGCGCTGGCCTTGAGCATCAGGATCACTTCGTTGCTGTACGCCGGCAAGCCGATGCGCGAGGCGCGAGGCAGGACGATATAGAACAGCGTCTTGGGCTTGGACATGCCCAGGGCGCGGGCGGCTTCGATTTCGCCCGGTGGGATGGCCTGGATCGCCCCGCGCAGGATCTCGGCGATATAGGCGGCGGTGTGCAGGGTCATGGTGGCGGTGGCGCACCAGAACGGATCGCGCAGGTATGGCCACATAAAGCTGTTACGCACCGCATCGAATTGCGCCAGGCCGTAGTAGACCAGGAACAGCTGCACCAGCAGCGGCGTGCCACGGAAGAAGAAAATATAGGCGTAGGGCAGGGCGCTCACGTACCAGCGGCGCGACGAGCGGGCGATGCCCAAAGGAATCGCCAGCAGCAGCCCGGCAATGACCGCAATGGCCACCAGTTCCAGGGTGAGGATGGCGCCCTGGGCCAGTTTGGGCAGCCACTTGATGATCACGGCCCAGTTCAGGCCCAGGTCGAAATGCGCCAGCCAGCTGTAGTCGCCGCTCATTGGGTGCTCCTCGCAAAGCCGCGGGCGGCGCGTTTTTCCAGGAAGTGCATGGTGGTCATCGCCAGGACGGTGAGCCCCAGGTACATGAACGCCGCAACCATAAAGAAGGTGAACGGTTGTTTGGTCACCGTGACGCCGATCTGCGCGTGGCGCATGATTTCTTCCAGGCCGATCACCGACACCAGGGCGGTGTCTTTCATCAGGATCATAAACAGGTTGCCCAGGCCCGGCAGGGCGATGCGCCACATCTGCGGCATGATCAGGCGGGTGAAGATCCGAAACTTCGAAAGCCCCAATGCCACGCCCGCTTCGCGGTGGCCTTTGGGAATGGCGAGGATCGCGCCGCGGAATACTTCCGTGGCGTAGGCGCCGAAGCACAGGCCCAGGGCAATGACCCCGGCGGCAAAGGCGCTGAGAGACAGATCGGGGTTACCGAAAAACTCACCCAGGGCACGCATCATGTTGACCGTGCCGAAGTAAATCAGCAGTACCCACAGCAGTTCCGGGATACCACGGACCACGGTGGAGTAAGCACCGCCAAGCCATTGCAGCGGCTTGTACGGGGATGTTTTGGCCAGGGCGCCGGCCAGGCCGAGCACCAGCCCCAGGCACAGGGCCGTGAGTGCCAGTTTGACGGTCATCAGCGCGCCGGCGGCGAGCGCGGGGCCGAATCCGTAAAGGTCGAAATTCATGGTTTAGTCGTTTCGTAAGGTAAAGCTCAGGACCGACGCGCTCGGGGGAGCGCGCCGGGCAGGCGTTCAGGTCATTCGATGCTGAACGGGAAGTACTTGTCGTTGATTTTCTTGTAGGTGCCGTCAGCCTTGATCTCCGCCAGGGCTTTGTTCAGGCGCTCGCGCAGTGGGTCGCCTTTGCGTACGGCGATACCGATCTTGTCGCTTTCCACGACAGGCTCACCTTTGAATTCAAAGTTGGAGCCGTCTTTGCTTTTGAGCCACTCATACTGCACGTACTTATCCGCCAGAATGCCATCGACACGCCCGGAGATCAGGTCGAGATAGGCGTTTTCCTGAGTGTCATAAAGGCTGATCTTGACGTTGTAGTCATCTTCCATATTGCGGTCGTCCAGCCAGGTGCCAGCGAGTGTTGCGCGTTGGGCACCGATGGTCTTGCCGCTGAGATAAGTCTTGTCTGTCTTGAAGTCGGTGGTCTTGGGCGCGATGAACTGCAGCTTGTTGGAGTAGTAAGGATCGGTGAAGTCGACGGCCTGCTTGCGTTCGTCGGTGATCGACAGCGAGGACACCAGGAAGTCGAATTTCTTGGCGTTCAGGGCCGGGATGATGCCGTCCCAGTCGGACACATACACTTCGCACTTCTCGACTTTCATCTTGGCGCACAGGGCGTCGCCGATATCTTTGTCGAAGCCAACGACGTTACCGCTGGCGTCTTTGTTATTGAACGGCGGGTAGGCCGCTTCAATCCCCATTATCAAGGTTTCTGCCATGGCCGAGGCGCTGAACGCCATCGTGACGGCGGCGGCCAAAAGGAACTTTTTATAGTTCTGCATGCATGTTGCTCCGTTAGCGGTTGCTGGACATGAATTGTTTGCAGCGCGCCGAAAGCGGGTTTTCAAATACCTGCTGTGGCGATCCTTGCTCCTCGATCAGGCCTTGGTGAAGGAACACCACCTCACTGGACACCTGACGGGCAAAGCCCATTTCGTGGGTGACCAGCAGCATGGTGCGACCTTCTTCGGCCAGCGCGCGGATCACACTAAGTACTTCCTGAACCATTTCCGGGTCAAGGGCGGAAGTGGGCTCGTCGAACAGGATGACTTTGGGCTGCATCGCCAGGGTGCGGGCGATGGCGGCGCGTTGTTGCTGGCCGCCGGACAATTGTGCCGGGTAGGCGTGGCGCTTATCGGCGATGCCGACCTTGGCCAGCAGCGCTTCGGCCACTTCGATGGCTTCGGCCTTGCTCTGGCCCAGCACACGGCGGGGCGCCTCGATGATGTTGTCGAGGATGCTCATGTGCGGCCATAGATTAAAGTTTTGAAACACAAAACCGATTTCGCTGCGCAGGCGGTTGATCTGCTTGCCGTCGGCGGCCATCAGCTCGCCGTTCTTCGCGGCTTTGAGTTTGAGTTCTTCACCCGCCACCAGGATCTGGCCCTGATGAGGGTTCTCCAGCAGGTTGATGCAGCGCAGGAAAGTCGACTTGCCGGAACCGGAGGAACCCAGGATCGAGATCACATCGCCGTCGCGAGCGGTCAGCGAGATACCTTTGAGTACCTCCAGCTCACCATAACGTTTATGCAAGTTGCGGATTTCAAGCGCGGGCGTGGCCTCGGCCATGGGGGGTCCTCATTGTGTTCTGCGTGCCTGCTGTTGGGCCGCCTTCCTGGCGAGGCGCCAAGCTAGCATAGCGTCCGGATGGCAGCCAACAGCGCGGCGGGCGGTAAGCGGGCGGCATGCGGCAGGGTGTCGCATCGGCACAGCGACGTGTCGCGCCGTCAACAACCGAACAAGCGTTTGAACCCGGAAAGCCGCAGGCTTCGCGTCAAAAAGGGCGCGATGGTGCCAGCTTTGGCCAGGTGTTGGAAGGGTTAAACGGGCAAACGGTCGCTATCGGCGCTTTTATGGGGCGTTACTTATTTTGTGTGTGTGTTTTTGGTGCGCGTATCGGCCTGAATAGTGAGTCGGACGGTAACGCTATAGCGGAATGCCATTGTTCTCAATGACTTGCGTGCGCTGTGGAGAAGTCCTGCAGCCCGCGTCAATCGCGGCTTTGTAACATTTTGGCGCAAATCTTGCGTAAAAAATAAAGAACGCCCTGTTGGTTTCTTTTCACGAGGAGGATCCCAGGTCGGGCGGACCGTTTTCGCAATTCCTCGCAAAGGTGTGTCAATGAGTAGTACGCAAAGCTCCAATGACCTCGAACAGGGGCTCAAACCGCGTCACGTCACCATGCTGTCGATTGCCGGTGTTATCGGCGCCGGCCTGTTTGTCGGCTCCGGCCACGCGATCGCTGCTGCCGGCCCTGCGGTGCTGCTGGCTTATGCCGCTGCGGGTACGTTGGTGGTGCTGGTGATGCGCATGCTGGCCGAAATGGCCGTGGCTTCACCGGATACCGGTTCGTTCTCCACTTACGCCGACCGTGCGATTGGCCACTGGGCCGGCTTTACCATCGGCTGGCTGTACTGGTGGTTCTGGGTGCTGGTGATTCCATTGGAAGCCAACGCGGCCGCCACTATCCTGCATGCCTGGTTCCCCGATGTGGCGATCTGGGCGTTCACGCTGGTGATCACACTGCTGCTGACCGCCACCAACCTGTTCAGTGTGAAGAACTACGGCGAGTTCGAGTTCTGGTTCGCGCTGATCAAAGTCGTGGCCATCGTTGGGTTTGTGATCCTCGGGCTGGCGGCGATTTTCGGTTTCCTGCCGACCAGTCAGGTCAGCGGCGTTTCGCACCTGTTCGACACCCAAGGCTTTATGCCGAA
This sequence comes from Pseudomonas sp. S4_EA_1b, assembly GCF_016307435.1. Lineage (NCBI taxonomy): Bacteria > Pseudomonadati > Pseudomonadota > Gammaproteobacteria > Pseudomonadales > Pseudomonadaceae > Pseudomonas > Pseudomonas sp. S4_EA_1b. Next base: position 14,292 of record NZ_JAEILC010000014.1, read on the forward strand.
CGGCATGGGCGCAGTGTTGGCTGCGATCCTGACCACCATGTTCTCGTTTATGGGCACCGAAATCGTCACCATCGCTGCGGCCGAGTCGAAGAACCCAGGCCAGCAGATCACCAAGGCCACCAATTCGGTGATCTGGCGTATCGGCTTGTTCTACCTGTTGTCGATCTTCATCGTCGTCTCCCTGGTGCCATGGAATGATCCAACCCTGGCGGCGGTAGGTTCCTACCAGACCGTGCTGGAACGCATGGGCATTCCGAATGCCAAGCTGATCGTCGACCTGGTGGTCCTGGTGGCCGTGACCAGTTGCTTGAACTCGGCGCTGTACACTGCGTCGCGCATGCTGTTTTCCCTGGGCCGTCGCGGCGATGCCCCGGCTGTGTCCAAGCGCACCAACAAAAGCGGCACGCCTTACTGGGCGGTGATGCTGTCCACTGGCGCAGCGTTCCTGGCGGTGTTCGCCAACTACGTGGCCCCGGCGGCAGTGTTCGAATTCCTGCTGGCCAGCTCCGGTGCAATCGCACTGCTGGTGTATCTGGTGATCGCGGTGTCGCAACTGCGCATGCGTCAGAAACGCATGGCGGCAGGCGAGAAGATTGTCTTCAAGATGTGGCTGTTCCCCGGCCTGACCTACGCGGTGATGGTGTTCATCGTGGGCACGTTGACCATCATGCTGTTCCAGGAAGCGCATCGCGTGGAGATCATCGCGACGGGCATCCTGAGCCTGCTGGTAGTGGCGGCGGGGTTGATGGTGTCGAGCCGGCGCAAGGCTCAGAGAGTAGGGGCGGCGGTGCTTAACTGACCGCCATTCCAATGTGGGAGGGGACAAGCCCCTCCCATTTTTTGTCAGTCTTGCGAGTTGGTAAGGGCTTGGGAGGCGGCAACGTAGTCCGCTTGAAACTGCGGCGATTCGATCCACGCCAATGCGGCGGCTTCATCGTCGCTGTCCGTGGCCCACTGCCGATATTCGATCAGTGCCGCCAGGATAAAGTCGGTAGCCTCTTCTTCGCCTTCCTGCTCAAGTACCAGCGCGAGCAGCGGGTGGGCCAGGAATGCGGCGCACAGCGCTTGCTGACTGATCTCGCCGGCAACGCGCATCTCCACGAACAGCTCTGTTAAATCCACCGACTCCAAATCGATACGGCTGTCATCGCCGGCGAACGCATCCGGCTTAGTCGCGACCGCGCGCTGGGTGCGGTTCTGCTTGGCCTTGGCCTTCGCCCGATGGGCACGTTTTTGTTGCTTGTTCGGCGAGGCCATGGGCTCACGTCCTTGGGGTCAGGATCTGGGTTGGGTATTGAAGCGCAGGTTGGCGCAAATCCCAAGGGTATCCGCCATTAATTGGCTGACATGTTCTCGCCGTTCCAGCCGCTTGCCTGGTAATCACGCCAGTAGATGCTTACGCTTGCGCTTTTGCGTTCCACCAGGGCGTTTCCATGACCCGCGACACCCTCGAACATCACCAGATCCCTATCTACTTCATCACCGTCCTCCTGGCTGTCGGCTTCGGCCTGCTTGCGCCTTCGTGGGGGCACGGCCTGGGTGTGTGGATCACTCCGGCCATCGCGGTGCTGATGTACGCGATGTTCCTGCAAATTCCGTTTCTGGACCTGCGCGAAGGTTTGAGCCACAAGCGCTTTATGGCGGCCTTGCTGCTGGCTAATTTCATCCTGGTGCCCTTGCTGGTGTGGGGGCTGACCTTTGGCTTGGCGGAGCGTCCGGCGCTGCTGGTGGGGGCGTTGCTGGTGTTGCTGACGCCGTGCATCGATTACGTGGTGGTGTTTACCCATATCGGTAAGGGCGATTCACGCTTGATGCTCGCGGCGACGCCGGTGCTGCTGTTGCTGCAGTTGCTGTTGTTGCCGCTGTACTTGGGGCTGATGCTAGGGGCGCAATCCGGTGTGGTGATTGACGCGCAGCCGTTTGTGCAGGCATTTGTGCTGCTGATTGTGGTGCCGATGGTGGCGGCGGTGGCGACCACGTTTGTGGCGCGCAGGTCGGCAGTCGTCGGCGCTTGGAACGCGGCTTGGGCCTGGCTGCCGGTGCCGGCGATGGCGCTGGTGCTGTTTGTGGTGATCGGTTCGCAGATCACGTCGGTGGTGCGCGATTTCAGCCTGTTGCTGCCGGTCATTCCGGCCTATGTAGGTTTCCTGTTGCTGGCGCCGCTTACGGGCGCCTTGGCCGCGCGGCTGTTCGCGTTGCCGAGTGCGCCCGCGCGGGCGGTGACGTTCAGCGCGTCGACGCGCAATTCGCTGGTGGTGCTGCCGCTGGCGTTGGCATTGCCCGAGGAGGTGCGTGGGCTGGCCGCGACGGCGGTCATCCTGCAAACCCTGGTGGAGCTGGTCGGCGAATTGATCTACGTGCGCCTGGTGCCTGCACTGGTATGGCGTGGCGGGCGCTGAAGGGTGAAATATTGAGGGTTGTTCAGGCGCTATTCAGCAGGGCGACCGGCACCATAGGTCGGCGCTTTCTACCTGACAGGTCAAACGATGGACCACCGCAACCGCTTTCGCCTGGAGTCCCTGGGCATTTTTTTGTTCGCCCTGATGCTGTTTACGCTGGGCATCTGGGACCAGCAGCCGCAGGGATTTGACGGGCGCTGGGCGCTGTTCCTGCAAGAAATGTATCGCCACGGCGCCGGTCTTTTTCCTACGACGTACGGCCAGCCTTACGCGGACTATCCTGGCACCGCGACCTTCTTCAGTTACCTGTTTGCCCGTCTGTTCGGCGCGCCCAATCACTTGGCCAATGTAATGCCCACGGCGCTGGCTTCTGCTGGGGTCGTGGCCTTGATCTATCGCTTGCTGGCTCCGTCAAGCCGCCAGTGGGCGCTGCTCAGCGTGCTGCTGACATTGCTCACCACTCAATTGCTCGAAAAGTCCCGTTCGGTATGTCTGGATCAGATGGTGGCGTTGCTGTGTGTAGGTAGTTTCTATCTGCTGCACACGGGGGAGCGCTTGGGTTCACGATTCAGGCAACTGGCGGTCTTCCCACTATTCGTGCTGGGCTTTGCGATACGCGGGCCGCTGGGGTTGATCGAGGTCTGCGGTGTGGTGTGCGTGTATTGGGCGTTGGGAAAGCCGGGCGAGCGGGTCAGGCAGGTGCTTGTCCATGGGGTTATCGGGTTGATACTGCTGGCGGCGTGCTGGTGGTTGCTGATGGAGCTCGCACGCTTGAGCGGTGGCGATGGGTTTGCCGCCGAGGTATTTAGAATGCAGGTGGGCGGGCGCCTGGATGAAAGCGGCGAGCCGTTCTATTTCTACTTCCAGTTGAGTTTGTACCGCTACTTCCCCGTGGTGCCCCTGGCGCTGGCAACGTTGTTTGCGTTGCGTCATCGCTGGTCTGCGCGCTGGGCGAATGATGATATGCAGCTCGTGGTGCGATTGGGCGCCTGTGGTTTGATGATCCTGCTCGGGTTGTCGGTGCCGCACTTCAAGCGGGCGTATTACATCCTGCCGATGGTACCGATGTTCGCCGCTGTCGCCGCCTACGGGCTACTCCAGGCGCAAAGCTGGCTGATCGGCGTGCGCCGCTGCTATGAGGTGCTTGTCGCGGCGCTGCCGACCTTGTGTGTGGTTGTGGTGTTTGCGTGTCGACACACATGGCAGAAGCACGGCTACTGGCCAGACGTCTCATTGCCGTTGCTGATCGGCGCGCTGTTGGTGATGCAAGTGGCCGCGCTGATCAGCTGGCGTCGGCCGCGGCGCCTGGTGTGGCTCAGTCTGATTGCGTTGCTGGGGCAATGGTTGCTGCTGGTGAGCGTGGTGGAGCCGGCTAAAGATCTGCAATTCGATACACGCCATTTTGTCGGCCAGGTCGAGGCGCTGCGTGCCGCGCGGCCGGGGCCGTTGGTGTTCGTCAATCTGGGGCGGGACACCTGGGCGGTGCGCTACATGATGAACCTGGATCACGATGAACAGCCGCTGTTCGTCGGTCGTGATCAAGTACAGCGCCTGGCCACGTTACCGCGTCCGGCCTGGGTGATCGTAGCGCGCAAGGAAACTGCGCTGTTGAAGCAAACACCGTTGGAGCATCTGGCTCCGGCGCTCAATGGGCGGTTGAATGACAATCCGCTGATGGTGTTTTTGCTGGAGTGAGGTGAGTTTTTTGTCTCGCGGGAAAGCCTCGAAGGAGTGGGGCTAATGGAACGGTTCGTTGCTTCGAACAGGCCTGGGGGCGTCAAATCCCAGGCAATAAAAAACCCGCACTAGGCGGGTTTCTTATGTGTTTCAGATGATATGTGCACCACCTGAAACTAATGAGTGGTGCCCAGAGACGGAATCGAACCGCCGACACGGGGATTTTCAATCCCCTGCTCTACCGACTGAGCTATCTGGGCAACGGGGCGCATTAAACGGGTTTTTCAGGGGGTCGTCAAGCAAGTTTTCAAAAAATATTTAATTATTACCGTCGCTTACGTTCCGACCCCGGTTTTTGATCAGTTATTGAGCAGGTGGTACGTAGCCTTCGGCCTTGGCGTAATCCTCGCCGGAAAAGAACTTATCCATTTCGCCTTGCAGGTATTTGCGGTCTTCGGCGTTCATCATGTTCAGGCGTTTTTCGTTGATCAGCAGGGTCTGGTGCTTCTGCCAATCGGCCCAGGCCTTGGCGGAGACGTTTTCGTAGATGTCCTGGCCCTTGGCGCCCGGATACGGAGGGCGTTCCAGGGCGGGCAATTGTTCTTTGTACTTGCGGCACATTACGGTGCGGGTCATGACGACTCTCCTGCGTTCAATACATCGGCCGCGCGTTTGAGCAGTTTTTTCACCGGGGCGGCGAGGCCCAGGCGCGGCGGGGTGGCGAGGTTATACCAGAGCCAGTCGGCCTCGGCCACGTGATGGGCGGATTCCTGCACTTGGACCAGCCAGGGTTCGATGGCCAGTTGGAAGTGGCTGAAGGTGTGGATCAGCCCCGGCAGTTCCTGTTGCGTGCCCAGCTCAAGGGCATGCTGATGGGCGAGGTGTTCAAGGTCTTGCAGCTCGTCCAGTTCCGGCAGGCTCCACAGGCCGCCCCACAGGCCGGTGGACGGGCGACGGTAAAGCAGAATCGCGCCCTCGGCATTGGCCAGCATCGGCATCAACGTACGCTTCTGCGGAATGCTCTTGCGTGGCTTCGGGATCGGGTAGCGCGTCTCCAGGCCAAGCATGTGTGCTTCGCAGCTTTTTTCCAGCGGGCACAACAGGCAGCTGGGTTTGCTGCGGGTGCAGAGGGTGGCGCCCATGTCCATCATGGCCTGGGTGTAGGCGTTGACCCGATCATGGGGCGTGAAGCGTTCGGCGGTGGCCCACAGCTGCTTGGCCACCTTGGGTTCGCCTGGGTAGCCCTCTTGCGCGGTAAACCGTGCCAGCACGCGCTTGACGTTGCCGTCGAGGATCGGTGCACGCAGGCCCATGCTCAGGCTGGCGATCGCGCCGGCAGTGGACAGGCCGATGCCGGGTAGCTCGGTGAGTTTTTCCACGCTCCGCGGAAACTCGCCGCCGTACTCGGCGACCACGATTTTCGCGGTTTTTTGCAGGTTGCGTGCGCGGGTGTAGTAACCCAGGCCGGTCCACAGATGCAGCACCTCGTCTTCCGGTGCGGCGGCCAGGGCTTCGACCGTTGGCAGGGACGCCATGAACCGGTCGAAGTAATTGAGCACGGTGCTCACCTGGGTCTGCTGCAACATGATCTCCGAGACCCACACCCGGTAGGGTGTTATGCCCTGTTGCCAAGGCAGGTCATGGCGACCGTGGCGGTCGTACCAATCCAGCACCGCCGTTGAAAACTGCTCGTCTCTCATCGTTTGAACAGGCCTTTGAGCGCGTCTTTGAGTTGCGGGTTGACCTTGTCGAGTTTCTCTTCGAGCTTCTCGTTGAGACGGTTGCCGGCGGCCTTGATAGCGACCTGACCGAGGCCGTCCTTGTCCAGGCGACACGCCTTGGCGCCCAGCTCCAGCGGGCCACGGCAGCGCAGCGGTACTTCGATGCCCTGGAAGTTGGCACCCACCTCGCAGGCCGGGTCCGGCACTTCGCGCTGGTCGCCTTCGACAATGATGCCCACGCGGTAATCCATGCCCAGCACCCGCAGGTCAACATCGCCGTTGCCATTGACCGTCAGGCCCGGGATGCGCACTTTCAGGTCCGGATTGTTGGCCACGCCATTACGGAAGGTCAGGTTGCCTTTGAGTTCCTGGAAGGGCGTGTCCTTGCCGCGTTGCTCGCCGCTCAAGGTCTTGCGATTGAGCAAGGCGATGCCGGTGCACAGTTGCTGTTCAAGGTTGGCGTTGAGCAGCACGCCGTTGTTGATCACAAAGCTGGCGGTACCGTTGAGGCTGTCGATCAGGGCTTTCTGGCTGTTGCCGCGACCGGTGAGGTTGCTGTCGAGCGTCACCTGGCCTTTGACCGGCGGCGTTTGCCCCTGGGCTTGCAGGATGCGTTCGACAGGCACTTGCTTGATGTGGCTTTGCAGCGCCAGTACCGGAATGTCCTGGCGTACATCCAGATTGCCGTTGGCCTGGAAGGAGCCGTTATAGAGCCCGCCACTCAAGGTTTCGAGCTTGAGCTGGCCATCGATGCCGGATGCTTTGAGCACTGCATTCTGGATCGGCAGCTTACTCAGGGTCAGTTGGCCGAAGGCGAGGTCGGCATTGACGTCGAGGGTGCGCAGGCGCGTCAGCGGCAGCAGTTTGTCGGTGCTCCAGGCGCCTTTGGTCGGAGCCTCCGGCAGTGGTGTGGTGCCGCCGGCGGCCATCGCGCCGGCTTCGCTGTTCTGGACTTCGGCCTGGCGTGCGGCGCTGGCGCCTTTGGCGGATTCGGATTTGGCCGGCAGGTAATTGTCGGCGTTGAAGGTGTCGCCCTTGAGTTGGACACGCAGCGACTGCTTGGCGAAGTCGTCCACGGCGACGCGACCGGTGAAGGTGCTGCCGTCGAGTTTCAGGTTCAGGTCTTCCAAGGCCAGGCTGGTGGGCGTGCCCTTGAGGCGGCTGACCAGTTCGACTTTGCTCAGGCTGCCTTCGGCCATCGGCGGCAGCGGGTTGCCCACGCTGTCGAGGAACTTGGCCAGGTCAAACTGAGCGATCGACAACGCGCCGCTGAGCTGTGGAGTCTTATCTAGGTCGTTGACTTTCAATTCGCCCAGCGCGCGCAGCTGGTTGGCCGACAGTTTCAAATTGGTCCATTCGGCGATGTTGGCCGCTTGATCCACCAGCAGTTGGCCTTGGGTGGAGAAGGTCACGGTCTTGCCTTGCAGCGGTTCGCCGGTGGCTTCGCCGCTGATACGCATGTCTTCGAACTGGTAGCGCTTGAGAGCGCGCTGGATGCGCAGGTTGCCCGTCAGTTCGGTCTTGAGGCGCATCACTGGCTGATTGCTGCCGAAGAATGCGGTGAGCTTGACCGGGATGCTGGCGCCTTCATGAATGGCGCCGGCGCTCAACTGGATGCTTTCGGCGCTGAACTGCTTGCCGGTCTGCTCGTCGTTGTATTCGACCCGGGCGTTGTTGATGGTCAGGCTGTCGATGTCCAGGCGGATGGGTTGGGCCGGTTTTTCCGGTTTGACCTCAGCAGGTGGCTGCGCCGGCGTGGGCGCACTGGCGGTAGCCTCGGCGGGGTCGGGGACGTTTTTGCCGATGTCTTCCCAGTTGCCGTGGCCCTGCTTGTCGCGGTTCAGGCGCAGGTTCAAGCCTTCGACGCGCACATCGCTCATCTGTACTTCACGGCGCAGCAGCGGCAGCACGCGCACCGACAGGCCAAGCATCTGCAGGTCGGCGAACGGTTGGGTCGGGTTGGTCAGGGTCGCCACGCTGGCTTCGTGCAGTTCCAGGCCAAGCCAGGGGAACAGGCTCCAGCCGATGTCGCCATTGAGCGTCAGCTCGATGTGGGCCTTGTCGCGGGCAATCTGGCGAATCTCTTCTTTGTAGTCGTTGGGATCGAAGAGGTGGGTCAGGGCAAAGCCGAGAGCCACAATGATCAGCAACAGCCCGAGAAGTACCAGACCCAGGATTTTGCCGAACGCTTTCATGGGCGAGTCCTTGTATGTCGATTTCAAAAATTAGCCGAAGAGTATAACGCCCGACGGCCTGCGTCAGTTCATCGATCGTTACATTGTATCCATGGCCGCAAGAACAGGTTTTTGACGTCAAACAAACCGAAATTCCTTAAAAAGGTGATGGCATTTTGGTTTTTCTCGCGCTTTTAGATGCTAATCTCTGCGCGTTCGTCTGCCTTCTGCGACGTATCGTCGCGCCAAAATGGAGTTTCACTCAATAAAACGGCCACGCTTTGCGTGCAAGGCCGATGGGGGAAGCGCGCCTGACGGACGCATACCAATAACTGGGGGAAACACTAATGAGCACTCGCACTGCGGCCGCTTCTACAGCCGCACAGCCTGCGTTCCTGTCCAAGGAGCGCATTATCGCCAAGCCCGGGTTCAACCGCTGGCTGGTCCCGCCGGCCGCCCTGGCCATTCACCTGTGCATCGGCATGGCCTACGGTTTTTCGGTGTTCTGGCTGCCGCTGTCTAAGGCGCTGGGTATCACCGCACCGGTTGCCTGCGCGCCGGACATGAGTTTCATCGCCCAAGTCTTCTCGTCTCAATGCGACTGGCCTATCTCGATGCTGGGCTGGATCTACACCCTGTTCTTTATCTTCCTGGGCTGCTCGGCAGCGATCTGGGGCGGCTGGCTTGAGCACGCCGGACCGCGCAAGGCTGGTGTGGTATCGGCGCTGTGCTGGTGCGGCGGCCTGCTGATCTCGGCGTTGGGGATTTATACCCACCAGATCTGGTTGATGTGGATCGGTTCCGGTGTCATCGGCGGTATCGGCCTGGGCCTGGGGTATATCTCGCCCGTCTCGACCTTGATCAAGTGGTTCCCGGACAAGCGCGGCATGGCCACCGGCATGGCGATCATGGGCTTCGGCGGCGGCGCGATGGTCGGTGCGCCGCTGGCTGCGGCACTGATGGGCCATTTCGCTTCGCCCACCAGCGTGGGCGTTTGGCAAAGCTTCCTGGTGATGGCTGCGATCTATTTCGTGTTCATGATCGGTGGCGCGCTGTCCTACCGCGTTCCGCCGACCGGTTGGAAGCCTGAGGGTTGGACCGCGCCGGCGAAAAAAGCCAGCAACGCGATGATCACCCACCGTCACGTACACGTGAACGTGGCGTGGAAGACCCCGCAATTTCGTCTGGTGTGGCTGGTGCTGTGCCTGAACGTTTCGGCAGGTATCGGCATCCTCGGCATGGCATCGCCGCTGCTGCAGGAAGTGTTCGGCGGCAAGCTGCTGGGCGTGGATGTGCCCTTCGGTCAGCTGGATGCCGGGCAACTGGCGTCCATCGCGGCCATCGCTGCGGGCTTCACCGGTCTGTTGAGCCTGTTCAACATTGGTGGCCGGTTCTTCTGGGCGTCGTTTTCCGACTACCTGGGCCGTAAAAACACCTACTTCGTGTTCTTCGCTCTGGGTTTCGCCCTGTACGCGCTGATCCCGAACCTGGGGCATCTGGGCAACGTATCGCTGTTCGTGGCGGCGTTCTGCATCATCCTATCGATGTACGGCGGTGGTTTTGCCACCGTGCCGGCATACCTGGCCGACTTGTTCGGCACCCAAATGGTCGGCGCGATCCACGGTCGTCTGCTGACCGCCTGGGCGGCGGCCGGTGTGCTCGGCCCGGTGCTGGTGAACTACCTGCGTGAATATCAACTGAGCATCGGCGTCGAGCGCGCCGCGGCCTATGACATCACCTTGTACATTCTCGCCGGCCTGCTGGTACTCGGCTTTATCTGCAACCTGCTGGTGCGCCCTGTGGCCGACAAGTACTTCATGACCGACGCCGAACTGGCCGCCGAACAGGCGCTGGGCCATGACAAAGGTGCTGATGCCAGCACTTCCCTGGAGTGGAAGGCGTCTGCCGGTAGCAAGCCATTGGCTATCGCTGCGTGGCTGGTGGTAGGTATTCCGCTGGCGTGGGGTGTGTGGGTGACCCTGCAGAAGACCGCAGTACTGTTCCACTGACACCTTTATGAGGGGGCTCGGTTCCGGTGGGAGCCGGGCTCGCCCGCGATGGCATCACTGCGGTCAGTTGAATGACCCTAGGTAGTTGCATCGCAGGCAGCCAGCTCCCACATTCCCATCAGAAGATATTCCTTCAGCGCCCCATTCTGGGGCGCCCGCTTGTCTGCACATGTCTAACACAGACACTCCATCAGTCTTATCCCCTTCGATGTTTCTGTTTAGCGCCCGCGCCCCTATAATGGCTGCCTTTTTCGCCCAATGATTTTGCGGAGCTGGTGATGGCCGAACGTATGGCGTCCGTCGAGCGCGACACTCTGGAAACCCAGATCAAAGCCTCGATCAACCTGGATGGCACCGGAAAGGCCCGATTTGATATCGGTGTACCTTTTCTTGAGCACATGCTGGACCAGATCGCCCGTCACGGGCTGATCGACCTGGATATCGTCTGCAAGGGCGACCTGCACATCGACGACCACCACACCGTGGAAGACGTCGGCATCACCCTCGGCCAGGCGTTTGCCAAGGCCATCGGCGATAAGAAAGGTATCCGTCGCTACGGCCATGCCTATGTGCCGCTGGACGAAGCGCTGTCGCGCGTGGTCATCGACTTCTCCGGCCGCCCGGGCCTGCAGATGCACGTGCCCTACACCCGCGCCACCGTAGGTGGCTTCGACGTCGACCTGTTCCAGGAATTCTTCCAGGGTTTCGTCAACCACGCCCTGGTCAGCCTGCACATCGACAACCTGCGCGGCACCAACACCCACCACCAGATCGAAACCGTGTTCAAGGCCTTCGGCCGCGCCCTGCGCATGGCCGTGGAGCTGGACGAGCGCATGGCTGGGCAAATGCCATCGACCAAGGGCGTTCTGTAATGCAGACGGTCGCGGTTATCGATTACGGCATGGGTAACCTGCACTCGGTGGCCAAGGCCCTCGAACATGTAGGTGCCGGCAAGGTGCTGATCACCAGCGATGCCAAAGTTATTCGCGAGGCCGACCGGGTGGTGTTCCCAGGCGTCGGTGCGATTCGCGATTGCATGGCCGAGATCCGTCGCCTGGGCTTTGACAGCCTGGTGCGCGAAGTCAGCCAGGACCGGCCGTTCCTCGGCATCTGTGTGGGCATGCAAGCCTTGCTCGAACGCAGCGAAGAGAACGACGGCGTCGACTGCATCGGTCTGTTTCCTGGCCAGGTGAAGTTCTTCGGCAAAGACCTGCACGAAGACGGTGCCCATCTCAAGGTCCCGCACATGGGCTGGAACCAAGTCAGCCAGACCGTGGACCATCCGCTGTGGCACGACATCCCCGACATGGCGCGCTTTTACTTCGTGCATAGCTACTACATTGCCGCGGGTAACCCGCGTCAGGTGGTGGGTGGCGGGCACTACGGCGTCGACTTCGCCGCGGCGCTGGCCGAAGGCTCGCGTTTTGCCGTGCAGTTCCACCCGGAGAAAAGCCATACCCATGGCCTGCAATTGCTGCAGAACTTCGCCGCCTGGGATGGACGCTGGTAAATGGCCAGGAAGCCGAAGCCGCCGATCTTGACCCTCACTCCCGAGCAGGAGAGTGAGGCTACCGTCAAGATCAAGCGCTTCATGGAGGATCGCTTCGAGCTCAAGTTGGGCTCGTTCGAGGTCGCCGAGATCCTTGAGTTGTTCACTAACGAAGTGGCACCGCACTATTACAACAGGGCGATTTTCGATACGCAGACGCTCCTTAAAGAAAGGTTCGAAAGCATCGAAAGCGACCTGTGGTCGCTTGAGAAACCCTGATTTCCCAAGCATTGCTGAATATCGAATAAGGTTTGCCAGATGCTGATTATCCCCGCTATCGATCTCAAGGACGGCGCCTGCGTACGTCTGCGTCAAGGCCGCATGGAAGACTCCACCGTGTTCTCCGATGACCCGGTCAGCATGGCTGCCAAATGGGTGGAAGGGGGCTGCCGTCGTCTGCATCTGGTGGACCTGAACGGCGCCTTCGAGGGCCAGCCGGTCAATGGTGAAGTGGTCACCGCGATCGCCAAGCGCTACCCGAACCTGCCGATCCAGATCGGCGGCGGCATCCGCTCCCTGGAAACCATCGAGCATTACGTCAAAGCCGGCGTGAGCTACGTGATCATCGGCACCAAGGCCGTGAAAGACCCGGCCTTCGTTGCCGAAGCCTGCCGCGCGTTTCCCGGCAAAGTGATCGTGGGCCTGGATGCCAAGGACGGTTTCGTCGCCACCGACGGCTGGGCGGAAATCAGCACCGTGCAGGTGATCGACCTGGCCAAGCAGTTCGAAGCCGATGGCGTGTCCGCCATCGTCTACACCGACATCGCCAAAGACGGCATGATGCAGGGCTGCAATGTGCCGTTCACCGCCGCATTGGCTGCGGCCACGCGCATCCCGGTGATCGCTTCGGGCGGCATTCACAACCTAGGCGATATCAAGTCGCTGCTGGACGCCAAGGCCCCCGGCATCATCGGCGCGATCACCGGCCGTGCGATCTATGAGGGCACGCTGGACGTGGCTGAAGCTCAGGCTTTTTGTGATAGCTACGCGGCCAGCTCCAAGTCGTAAGCTGCAAGCTGCAAGTAAAAGCAGATCTGCTTCTACTTGCAGCTTATAGCTCAAAGCTTGCAACTCTTATTGGAGATAAGCCCATGGCTTTAGCCAAGCGCATCATCCCTTGCCTGGACGTCGACAACGGTCGCGTGGTCAAGGGCGTCAAGTTCGAGAACATCCGTGACGCCGGCGACCCGGTGGAAATTGCCCGTCGCTACGATGAGCAAGGTGCCGACGAGATTACTTTTCTCGATATCACCGCCAGCGTCGACGGCCGCGACACCACCCTGCACACCGTCGAACGCATGGCCAGCCAGGTGTTTATCCCGCTGACCGTGGGCGGCGGCGTGCGCACCGTGCAAGACATCCGCAACCTGCTCAATGCCGGCGCGGACAAGGTGTCGATCAATACCGCGGCGGTGTTCAACCCGGAATTCGTCGGCGAAGCCGCGCAGCACTTCGGCTCGCAATGCATCGTGGTGGCCATCGACGCCAAGAAAGTTTCCGGCCCGGGCGAAACCCCGCGCTGGGAGATCTTCACCCACGGCGGCCGCAAGCCCACCGGGCTCGACGCGGTGGAGTGGGCGATGAAAATGGAAGGCCTGGGCGCCGGTGAAATCCTGTTGACCAGCATGGATCAGGACGGCATGAAAAACGGCTTCGACCTGGGCGTGACCCGTGCCATCAGTGACGCGCTGGGCATTCCGGTGATCGCCTCCGGCGGTGTCGGCAACCTGCAACACCTGGCCGATGGCGTCATCGAAGGCCACGCCAGCGCGGTGCTTGCGGCGAGTATTTTCCACTTCGGCGAATACACTGTCCCTGAGGCCAAAGCCTACATGGCAGCACGCGGTATCGTCGTTCGCTAAACGTTGCTGGACACCATGGCAGGCGCGCGGCACTCTCTGCGCTTGCCATGGATTTCGGTAACCTTCATGTTCAAACACCTGCTGCTCACCCTCGCCAGTACTTGCGCCCTGTTGGCCGGTTCGGCCTACGCCGAAGAGGCGCCTGGCACCTCCCTGGTGCTGCTCACGGAAAATTTCCCGCCTTACAACATGGCGAAAAACGGCAAGAACTTCGCCAAGGACGAGAACATCGAAGGCATCGCCGTGGACATCGTGCGCGAGACCTTCAAGCGCGCGGGCATTTCCTACAACCTCACCCTGCGTTTTCCTTGGGAGCGGATCTATAAACTCGCCCTGGAAAATCCTGGTTACGGTGTGTTCGTGATGGCGCGTCTGCCGGACCGCGAAGCGCTGTTCAAATGGGTCGGCCCCATCGGCCCGGATGATTGGGTGCTACTGGCAAAGGCAGACAGCAAGATTCAGCTCGATGAACTGGGGCAGGCTCGGCGCTACAAGATCGGTGCCTACAAAGGCGATGCCATTGCCGAGACCCTGGAGAAGCAAGGTCTCAACCCCGTAGTGGTGCTACGGGATCAAGACAATGCGCAAAAACTGCTGGAGGGCCAGATCGACCTGTGGGCCACCGGTGATCCGGCCGGGCGCTACCTGGCGCGTCAGGTGGGGGTGACAGGGCTCAAGACAGTGCTGCGTTTCAACAGTGCTCAGCTGTACCTGGCCTTGAATAAAAACGTGCCCGATGACGTCGTCGCCAAGCTGCAAGCTGCACTGGATCAGTTGCGCAAAGACGGCGTGGTCAGCGAGATCATGGGGCGTTACCTCTAGCTACACCTGCCTGCGGTGTTGGCCTTTGTTGTTCCACTTGGAGATTGCCTTACCCGTTTTGTGGTTGGGTGATTAGCGCGGCTTGAGCAGGTCCACGCGCAGGGTCGACGGCTGATCCGCCTGGTCAAACGCATAGGTGCAGATCTTGTACGGCGTGCTCCAGGCATTGATGAGCTGAGCGTACTTTTCCTGAGAACCATCGGAAGCGTCATTGGGGGCGTAGAACAGATCGATGATGTCATCGTCTTCAGCCGGAACGGGTTCAGGGATGTTGTAGTAATCAACAGGCCGCAGGCAATCGGTGGTGGCGGCCGGACCATATTTGTAGGTGTAGCGACTCATAAAGGGAGGGGCCAGGTTCCAGATAACCGTGTAGGCCGCCGAACCTTGTTTATCCAAGCTAATTGTCAGGTTGGGTGTGCGTGCCGGTCCAGGTTCGGCTAGTTCTACCGCCAGGGTCAGGGCGTTTCTCATCATGCCATGGGTGGTCCGCTGATCGGCGGAACTCACACCGACGATACACAACATGTGCATGCCGGTTTGCGGTCCGATGGGATCCTTCACTAAGGCGTCTGCCGCGCTGATGGGCGCGCTGTAGGACACCGGATTTTCGCAATCAATCGCGCGGCGAGTGGTTTTGTATCGATAGAACGGTGTGTTGACGGTGAACGCCAGGTTCCACCGCGGCACGATGTTCTGCTGTCGGCTGCCGGTTTTTTTCAGGAAGTATTGCTGGATAGGCTCAGGGTTCCTGAACGTAATGGACGTGGTCGGGTATAGCTCGCAGTGTTCGTCGTCGGCCTTGAGCATGCCATCGACGAAACACGCATTCAGAAAGGTCACCGGGCTGCCGTAGTTGGTATCCGGGTGCCAGAGGGGCATGCCATTCTGGATTTCACAGGGGGCGTCGCGTTGGCATTTGCGCTCCTCGGGCTGGCCGGCGGTGCTGGTGCTGAGGACGCCGAACAGGGTATTGGTGGCGCGATCGAGCAAGGGCCCGCCGAAACCGCCGAGGCCGATGTTCTTGCATTGGTTCTTCATGGTGACGCGCCATACGAACGGTTGCTCCACCAATTCCTGTGAGACCTGTTGACTGCAAGCGGATAGATGCAAGGTGTCCCATTCCGGCGCAGCCAAGGCGAGAATGTCATCCCCCGTAGCCGGGACTTGGCTGGCCAGCTTCAGCGGGGTGATGCCGGCTTTAATTAAATCGGCCAGTGACGCCTGCAACTCAATGATCGCCAAGTCCACACCTTGGCTGCTGCCCCATTTCAAGGTTTTGAGGGGAAAGGTCTTGATGGTTTCGAGGGTGTCGTCAAAGTAATTGAAGCTGATATTGCCCTTGATCGGCAGATCCCGCTGCACGGCGCCGTTGAGGCGATGCAGGCAGTGGCTGCTGGTCAGCACATAGGCCGGCCCGGATATGCCTTCGGCGCTGCGAGTGTCCAGTAGGCTGGCGGTGCAGAGGGTTTGGTTTTCGTTTCTGATGCGACCCACGCCGCTCCAATGATCGTGCTGATGCTGTGCATTGCTCAGCAAGCGGGCTGAGTGGTGGTTGACCAGGCCCTCGCCGAAATCCTTGGGTGCGGCATACAGCAAGCCGCTGAGGCTACCGAGCAGCAGCCCCGAAATAACCACGCTGATGGTGTTCATGAAATGCCCTTGAAGAGTGAACGGAGGGTTCACTATTCAGGACCGGGAAGCGCGACGAGCTGTAGTTATCTAGGGGCCGGCCGGTAAGTGCCGTCTCGACCGTGGCCTGCCATCGCACGGTTGCTACGCACGCTGATCATCGACTTGATATCGATCCACTCGACGCCCTGAGCCTTGAGCTTGGGCAGCTCACGTTCCAGCACCGCCAGGGTTTGTGGATAAGGGTGGCCGATCATCACCGCCGAGCCCTGTTTGTGGGCGAGCTTGATCGCGGTTTGCAACTGCGTGGTGATGGCCGCTTCGGTGCGTTCGTCGTCGAGAAACACATCCCGCGAGACACTGGCCAGGCCGATTTTCTGTGCTTCGGCGGCGGCCACGGTTTGTGCGCTGGTGCGACTGTCGACGAAGAACTTGTGGCGCCGTTGCAATTCACCCATCAACCAGGCCATGGCCTGCGGTTGGGCGGTCATGCGGCTGCCCATGTGGTTATTGATGCCAGCGGTAAACGGCACAGCGTCGAACGCAGCCTCCAAGCGTTTGCCGAGTTCTTCGATCGGTAGCTCCGGGTGCCAGGCGAACGGGCCCGTGGCCGGGTCCATGGGCATGTGCAGGATCACGATCTTGCCGGCCTTGTGCGCTTCGCGGGCGAATTCGGCGGCGTGGGGTGTGTCGGGCATGATCGCGGTGGTCACGGGGCCGGGCAGGGCCAGCACGCGACGATCCCTGGGCAGGTTCTGCCCGAGGTCGTCGATGATGAGGGTCAGGTAGGCTTTGTGTGTCTGGCTGGCAGGCGTCGCATGGGCGACGCCTGCCAGGCTGCACAGCACGGCGATGATCAGGGCAAAACGCATATCAACGGCTGCGCGTGATGCTCAAGCCCTTGAGCAGGCTCAGCGCCTGGGCCAGTTGGTAATCATCGTCCTGGGGCATCGGCTTGGCTTTGGCGCCGCTGCCGGTCGGCTGATCGGCGCCGCCGTTGCCATTGCCCAGGTGACCTTGCAGGTCGGCCTCTTTGTAATACTCGCTGTCGATCTCGTTGGTGATCTTGGCTTTGCGCACTTCGATGTCCGGCACGATGCCCTGGGCCTGGATCGAACGGCCGTTCGGCGTGTAGTACAGCGCGGTGGTGATCTTCAGGGCGCGCTCATTGTTCAGCGGCAGCACGGTCTGTACCGAGCCTTTGCCGAAGCTGGTGGTGCCCATCAGCACGCCGCGTTTCTGGTCTTGCAGAGCGCCGGCGACGATCTCCGAGGCCGAGGCACTGCCGCCGTTGATCAGCACGGCCAATGGCACGTTCTCGCTGAGGTCGTTACCGGTGGCCGAGAAGCGCAGCTCGGAGTTGGCGATACGGCCCTTGGTGTACACGATCAACCCTTTGGTGATGAAGTGGTCCACCACTTCCACCGCCGACTGCAAGACGCCGCCCGGGTTGTTGCGCAGGTCGAGCACAATGCCGTTGAGTTTCTTGCCGTTGTCCTTGCGCAGCTTGGCCAGGGCCTTGGCTACTTCGTCGCCGGTCTTGACCTGGAACTGGGTGATGCGGATGTAGCCGTAGCCCGACTCCAGCAACTGGCTCTTCACGCTCTTGACCGTGATGGTCGCGCGGGTCAGCGTCACGTCGAACGGGTTACCGCCGTCGCGCACCAGGGTCAGGGTGATTTTCTGGCCGATCTTGCCGCGCATCTTGTCGACGGCTTCGGTCATGCTCTGGCCGCGGGTCGGCTGACCATTGATCTTGACGATAAAGTCGCCGGCCTGGATGCCGGCCTTGGAAGCAGGGGTGTCGTCGATCGGCGAGACCACTTTGATATTGCCGTCTTCGGAGCCGACCTCGATGCCCAGGCCACCGAATTCACCGCTGGTGCTCTCCTGCAGCTCGGCGAAATCTTCCGGGCCCAGGTAGGCGGAATGTGGGTCGAGGTTGCTGAGCATGCCCTTGATGGCATTTTCCAGCAGGGTCTTGTCGTCCACGGGTTCGACATAGGCTGCCTTGATCCGGTCCATGACCTCGGCGAACGTGCGCAGCTCATCCAGCGGCAACGGCGCCTTGGTGGTCGCGGCGGTGGCGGCGGGTGCAGCCGGAGCGGCCTGGTCGGCCAAAGCCAGAGGCGCGCCGATCACCAGAGCGATCGTCAGGGCCAGCGAAGTGAGGCGGGACAAATGCAGCATGTCGAACGAACTCCTAATGTAGATGCGACCCTTATCCTTGGGTTCTGCACCATTGTGCGGGATCGCTCGGGCGACCCTGCTGACGAATAGCGAAGTACAGCGCCGGGGTGTCCTGGCCGCCACTGTTACCGACAGTGGAGATGGACTCACCGGCTTTTACAACATCACCTGCCGACTTGAGTAATGTCTGATTGTGGCCGTAAAGGCTCAAATAGCCATTGCCGTGGTCGAGAATCACCAACAAACCGGCGCCGCGCAACCAATCGGCAAACACCACGCGCCCGCCGTGTACGGCGTGGACCGGGCTGCCGGCGGCGGCGCTGATCATCACCCCGTCCCATTTGGCGCGGGTGTCATCGCCACGGGTTTCCCCAAAGCGTGCCAATAGTCGACCATCAACTGGCCATGGAAGTTTGCCTCGCGCCGAAGCAAAGGGGCCGCCGAAAGACTCGCCGGCGCTGGAAACCAGTGGCCCCGGCGCTGTATGTGCCGGTTTGCGCGGTGCCGGAGCGTCGGTGGTGGCCGCCAGTTCAGCTTCGCGCTGACGCTTTTTTTCCGCTTCCTGCTGGGCGATCAGCGCTTTTTGCCGCGCTTCTTCGGCCTCGCGCGCCTGGCGGGCCAGGGTCTCTTCGATGGTCTTTAGTACTTTGGCCAGGTCGGCCTGGTCCTGCTCGCGGGCCTGCAACTTGGCATCGCGGGCTTTTACGTCGTCGTTGAGCTTGGCCAGCGCCAGTTGGCGTTCCTTGCGAACCTTGTCCAGTTCGTCGCGCTGGGCATTGAGGCTGCTTTTCTGGTCCTCCAGCTGAGACTGCTGGTTGGCGATTTCCTGCTCCACGTTCACCAACTGGCGCAGGGTCTCGTTGAAGCTTTTCAATTGCTCCAGACGGGCCTTGCTCAGGTAATCGTAATAGGTAAGGGTGCGCGCGAATTTTTCCGGGTTTTGCTGGTTGAGCAGCAGCTTGAGGTACTCCTGGCGGCCGCTCTGGTAAGCGGCGCGGGCCTGGATCGCGATCAGGCGTTGCTGTTCAACGCGTGCGCTCTGGAGTTTTTTTTTCTCAGCGTCGAGTCGCTCCAGTTCCGACTCGCTCTTCTTTAGTTCTTTTTGCAACTCCTGGACTTGCTTCTCCAGCTTGCCCATTTCGGTTTCTGTACCGCGCAGGTCCTTTTGCACTCCGGATTTTTCTTCCTGGAGTTTGCCAAGCAGCTTCTTCAGCTCGGCAATGTCCTGACGCGTAGCGTCCAACTGTTGTTGGGTTTGTGCGCGCTCGTCGGCAAACGCCGGTTGGAGCAGGCAGACAAGAACAAGGGTAATCAAGGCGCGAAGCATAGAGGCGGGCGACACCAGGGGAAAGGGACGGCCTAGTATGCCCGCCAAGCGCTGCAAAAAAAACGCCCAATTCGGGCAAGCGGACAAGATAGGCGCCGAGTGGCGGTGGTATGGCAAAAAGATATCTGCCAAACACTTAAAAGCCAGTGTGGGAGGGAGAAAGCCCTCTCACACTGTTTGTTTGGATCAGACCAGGATTGAGGTGCCAGTCATCTCTTTGGGCTTCTCCAACCCCATCAGCATCAGCATGGTCGGCGCCACATCCGCCAGCACGCCGCCTTTACGCACTTTGAAATCGCGCTTGCCGACGTAGATGAACGGCACGGGCTCGGTGGTGTGGGCGGTGTGAGCCTGGCCGGTGGATTCGTCGGACATCTGCTCGCAGTTGCCGTGGTCCGCCGTGATCAGCGCTTCGCCGCCGACTTTTTCCAGGGCGTCAACGATGCGGCCGACGCAGGTATCCAGGCATTCCACCGCCTTGGTTGCGGCTTCCAGGTTGCCGCTATGGCCGACCATGTCCCCGTTGGCGTAGTTGACCACGATCACGTCGTAACGCTGGTGGTCGATGGCGTCGACGATTTTGTCGGTGACTTCCGGTGCGCTCATTTCCGGCTGCAGATCGTAGGTGGCGACTTTCGGCGATGGAATCAGGATGCGCTCTTCGCCTGGGAACGGTTCTTCACGACCGCCGGAGAAGAAGAAGGTCACGTGAGCGTATTTCTCGGTTTCAGCGATACGCAGTTGGGTCTTGCCGTTTTTCGCCAGGTAGTCGCCAAGCACGTTGTCCAGGCTGCCCGGCGCGAAAGCTGCGGGGGCGGGAATGCTGGCGGCGTATTGGGTCAGGCCGACGTATTGCACTTTCGGCTGGCGGGCCCGTTCGAATTCCTTGAAGTCGTCTTCAACGAATACGCGGCTCAGCTCGCGGGCACGGTCGGCACGGAAGTTCATGAACACCACGGCATCGCCGTCTTCGACTTTGACCGGCTCGCCGATGGTGGTGGCCTTGACGAACTCATCGCTCTCGCCGCGGGCGTAGGCGGCTTCGAGACCTTCCTGGGCGGTGGCGGCGTTGAACTCGGCCTGGCCGTCGACGATCAGGTTGTAGGCTTGGGAGACGCGGTCCCAGCGATTGTCGCGGTCCATGGCGAAGTAACGGCCGATCAGGCTGGCGATGCGGCCCTTGCCCAGCGCGGTAAAGGTGGCATCCAGCAGTTCGATAGACGATTGCGCGCTTTTAGGCGGTGTGTCGCGACCGTCGAGGAAGGCGTGCAGGTAAATCTTTTCGGCGCCGCGCTTAAAGGCCAGTTCGGCCATGGCCACCAAATGGTCCTGATGGCTGTGAACGCCGCCGTCGGACAGCAGGCCCATGAAGTGCACGGCCTTGCCGGCCGCGACTGCTTTATCCACCGCCGCGCAGATGGTCGGGTTCTCGAAGAACTCGCCATCGCGGATCGCTTTGGTCACGCGAGTGAAGTCCTGATAGACCACTCGTCCGGCGCCGAGATTCATGTGGCCGACTTCCGAGTTGCCCATCTGGCCGTCCGGCAGGCCCACGTCCATGCCCGAACCGGAAATCAGGCCGTTGGGTACGCTGGCCGTGAGGCGGTCGAGGACGGGCTTGTTAGCCGCGTATACGGCGTTGTCGTGGTGGCTTTCACTGTGTCCGAAGCCATCGAGAATTATCAGGACCAAAGGTTTAGGCGTGGTAGTCATAGATCCTCTCGCGGCGTTAATAAAGGAAGGCAATTGAAAAGGGAGTGGCAGTTTAAAGCGAAGTTCCGAGCACGTCACCGCTTTACGGGGGTTGGCCCCCCCTGGCGGCTGTGTATACTTACCGCCATTTTAACGCCCTGGAACCTCCTTGATGGTTGATCACCTGATTGCATTTGCCACTGCCCATTATCTGCTCGTGGGTGCCTTTGTCATTCTGCTGGCGCTGCTGATCGCTCATGAAATGAGCCGTGGTGGCCGCAGCCTGAGCACGTCGGAACTGACCGCACTGGTCAACAAGGATGAGGCCGTTGTGGTGGATATCCGCCCGGCCAAGGATTTCGCCACCGGCCATATCGTCGGCGCATTGAACATCCCCCAGGACAAGCTGATCGCCCGCCTGGCCGAGCTGGAAAAGCACAAGGCCAAGACCATCATCCTGGTCGACGCCCAGGGCCAGCACGCCGGTACCCATGCCCGCGAGATGCTCAAGAGCGGCTTCACCGCCGCCAAGCTCTCCGGTGGCATCAGCAGCTGGCGCGCCGATAACCTGCCGCTGGTGAAGTGATATGAGCCAGGTCGTCGTATATTCCAGCGATTGGTGCCCGTACTGCATGCGGGCCAAGGCCCTGCTTGAGAAGAAGGGCGTTGCGTTCGAAGAGATCAAGGTCGACGGTAAGCCCCAGGTGCGTGCCGAAATGGCCCAGAAAGCGGGGCGTACGTCCGTGCCGCAGATCTGGATCGGCACCCAGCACGTCGGTGGTTGCGATGACCTGTTTGCTTTGGAGCGCGCCGGTAAACTCGATGCGCTGCTGGCCGCCTGACTCCCAAACCCTTAAAGACCCCAAGATAGAGAAGGATCTGCGATGACTGATCAACAGAACACCGAAGCAGCAGAAGCCCAAGGCCCGCAATTCTCGCTGCAACGGATCTATGTGCGTGACCTGTCCTTCGAAGCGCCGAAAAGCCCGGCCATCTTCCGTCAGGAGTGGACACCAAGCGTTGCCCTGGACCTGAACACCCGTCAGAAAGCCCTGGAAGGCGACTTCCACGAAGTGGTGCTGACCCTGTCGGTTACCGTCAAGAACGGCGAAGAAGTGGCTTTTATCGCTGAAGTGCAACAGGCCGGTATCTTCCTGATCCAAGGCCTGGACGAAGCTTCCATGAGCCACACGTTGGGTGCGTTCTGCCCGAACATCCTGTTCCCGTACGCTCGCGAGACCCTGGACAGCCTGGTGACCCGTGGTTCGTTCCCCGCATTGATGCTGGCGCCGGTGAACTTCGATGCCCTGTACGCGCAAGAGCTGCAGCGCATGCAGCAGGAAGGCGCGCCGACGGTTCAGTAATCTGTAACCGACGCAGCACCCAATGTGGGAGGGGGCTTGCCCCCGATTGCGGTGGATCAGTCACACATAAGTTGACTGACACTTCGCCATCGGGGGGCAAGCCCCCTCCCACATTTGTTTTGTGTATTACTTGAAACCGAGTTGGCGCCAGCCTTCATAGACCGCCACGGCGACGGTATTGGACAGGTTCAGGCTGCGGCAGCCCTCGCGCATCGGCAGGCGCAGGCGATGGCCGTCGGGCAGGGCGTCGAGCACGTCGGCGGGCAAGCCACGGCTTTCCGGACCGAACAGAAACGCGTCGCCTTCGGCAAAACTGGCATCATGAAATGGGCGCGAGCCTTTGGTGGTAAACGCGAACAGCCGTGGATGGCCGAGGCTTTCCAGGCAACTGGCCAAATCGGCATGGCGCTTGAGGGTGGCGTACTCGTGGTAGTCCAGTCCCGCGCGACGCAGACGCTTGTCGTCCATGTCAAAGCCCAGGGGCTCGATCAAATGCAGGTGGCAGCCACTGTTGGCGCACAGCCTGATAACGTTGCCGGTATTCGGCGGAATTTCTGGTTGAAAAAGGATGACGTGAAACATGCACGGCTCCGAAGGCAAAGATGCGCTGCATTCTACCCCCGAAGAGGATCCAAGGCCGAAGCTATTGCCGAGGGTTATGGGGTCATTGGCGATTGTCGGCTTGATGGTGGGCCTGATGATCGGCCGCCTGACCATTCCCGACCCGGTTGAGTTGCAGCAGGTCGAAACGGCGCCGGACGGCGTGGTGGTGTGGTTCAACAGTGAGCCCCAACTGCACGGCGAACATATCGACGGCACCGTGGCGCTGTTATTCGACGCCCAGGGCAAGGCTGCCAGTGGGCAGCTCAAGGTCAACGATAAGGACGTGAATTGGCGCATTCGCAAGACCGATGGTGGCTTGCTGCTGAACCTGGTGGCGGCGCGGCCGTTGCGCGGAGAGTGGAAAGGCGCTGAGGTCGACGGCCGCTGGCGGCTGGAGATCCATCTCCAAGGGCAATAAAAGAGGGAGTTCCCGGCCTGCCTGTACCAGGGCTCCCAAAACAGGGTGAAGCCGTAAAGGCTTCGGCGTTAAAGAGGGGATTCTCGGCCTGCCTGTACCAAGGTCCCCGAAACTGGGTAGTACCAGGGTTATTGCAGGGCGCGTGCCAGAGTTTGCAATTTTCCCCAAAAAATCATGCCGAAAAGCGCAAAGCCCCGGAATTCAGGGCTTTGGCGGTTTAAGCTCAGCAGCGGTGTTTAGCGGCGGTGGTGTTCAGGCGCTCGTGTCGGTGCCCGATGCCGGTTCATGGTGCATTGAATCGGTGCACGACCCTGAAGCTCTGTGACGGTCAAAATGTGGCAGGGGGCTTGCCCCCGATGGCGGTGTATCAGGCACAGAGGTTGTGACTGACCTACTGCTATCGGGGGCAAGCCCCCTCCACATTAGACCTCGGTAGATTGGAGATCAGGCGTCGTCGCCCTCGTCATCGTCCCCACCATCAACCTTCATGCCCAGTTCCTTGATCTTGCGCGTCAAGGTATTGCGCCCCCAACCCAGCAATACAGCGGCATCGCGGCGGCGACCGGCGGTGTGCTTGAGGGCGGTTTCGATCATGATCCGTTCGAAGGCCGGCACGGCGCTGTCCAGCAGGTTCGACTGGCCGCGTGCCAGGGCCTGGTCGGCCCATTGGCGCAGGGCCTGTTCCCAGTTGGTCACCGGCGCGGAGTCCTGCGGCAGGCTCAGCAGCTCCGGGGGCAAGTCGCTGATGTGCACTTCGCGCCCGGACGCCATCACCGTGATCCAACGGCAGGTGTTCTCCAATTGGCGCACGTTGCCGGGCCATGGCAGGTTTTTCAGGTATTCCTCGGTCTCGCTCTTGAGCAGCTTCGGCTCGACGGCCAGTTCCTGGGCGGCGCGGCTGAGGAAGTGACGGGCGAGGGTCGGGATGTCTTCGCGACGATCCGACATGCGTGGGATATGGATGCGGATCACATTGAGGCGGTGGAACAAGTCCTCACGGAATTTGCCCGCGTGCACCAGGGTTTCCAGGTTCTGGTGGGTGGCGGCGATGATTCGCACATCGACCTTCACCGGGGTGTGCCCGCCAACACGGTAGAACTCCCCATCGGCCAGCACGCGCAGTAAGCGGGTCTGGGTGTCGGCCGGCATGTCGCCGATCTCGTCGAGGAACAGGGTGCCGCCGTCGGCCTGTTCGAAGCGACCGCGACGCAGGTTGGCCGCGCCGGTGAAGGCGCCTTTTTCGTGGCCGAACAGTTCCGACTCCATCAAATCCTTGGGGATTGCCGCCATGTTCAAGGCGATAAACGGCGAGGCCGCCCGTGGGCTGTGACGATGCAGGGCGTGAGCCACCAGCTCTTTACCGGTACCCGATTCGCCGTTGATCAACACGGTGATGTTGGAATGACTCAAGCGCCCGATAGCGCGAAACACTTCTTGCATCGCCGGCGCTTCGCCGATGATTTCCGGGGTGCGCGTCAGTGTCGGCGGCGCTTCCTGGTTCTGCTGTTCCTGGGCGTGCTGGTTGGCGCGCTTGACCAGCGCCACGGCCTCGTCCACATCGAAAGGCTTGGGCAGGTATTCAAACGCGCCGCCCTGATAAGACGCCACGGCGCTGTCCAGGTCGGAGTGGGCAGTCATGATGATCACCGGCAGACGCGGGTGCTGCTCGCGAATCCGCGCCAGCAGGTCCAGGCCGCTGGCGCCGGGCATGCGGATATCGGAGATGATCACGTCGGGCTGCTGGCGCGCCAGGCGGCTCATCACGCCGTCGGCGCTGTCGAAGCTCTGGGTGGTCATGCCTTCCTGTTGCAAGGCTTTCTCCAGGACCCAGCGGATAGAACGGTCGTCATCGACGATCCACACAGTTTCACTACGGCTCATGTCGATGGGGCTCCTTGTTCCAGTGGCAGAAAGATCGAGAACGTGGTGTGGCCGGGATGGCTCTCACATTCGATCAGGCCCTGGTGCTGGCTGATGATGTTCTGGGTGATGGACAGGCCCAGCCCGGTACCGTCCGGGCGGCCGCTGACCATGGGAAAGAAAATGGTTTCCTGCAGTTCCGCAGGAATGCCCGGGCCGTTGTCGATGATCTCGACCTTGGTCACCAGGCGATGGCGCACGTGGCCAATAGTGAACTGACGCAGGGCGCGGGTACGCAGGCAGATGCGGCCCAGGCGCAGTTCGTTCTGACTGCTGATGGCCTGCATGGCGTTGCGCACAATATTGAGCACTGCCTGGATCATCTGCTCGCGGTCGATCAACACGTCGGGGATGCTTGGGTCGTAGTCGCGCACCAAGGTGATGCAGCCCTGGCTTTCGGCTTCGACCAGTTGGCAGACGCGCTCCAGCACTTCGTGCACGTTGGTCAGCGCCAGCGACGGCAACTTGTTGGAGCCGAGCATGCGATCCACCAGATTACGCAGGCGGTCGGCTTCTTCGATGATGACGTTGGTGTAGTCCTTGAGGTTCTCGTCCGGCAGCTCGCGGGCCAGTAACTGCGCCGCGCCACGGATTCCGCCGAGTGGGTTCTTGATCTCATGGGCCAAGCCGCGCACCAGCATCTTGCTGGTTTCCTGCTTGGACAGCTGCGCTTCCTCTTTGGTAATGCGCAGCAGGCGATCGCGGGGGTGTACTTCAAGCAGCAGCAGCGTGGCGCCGTTGCTCAGGATCGGGGTTACGGCGTAGTCGACGGTGAGGGTCTGGCCGGTAAGGGCGGTGAGCATCGCTTCGCGCTTGGTGAAGGGGTGCGCCTGTTCAACCGCCTGGCGCAACGAACTCAAGGCCTCGGCCGACTCGGTGAACAATTCGCTGATGAACTGCCCATGGCTGCGCTGGCCGCTGATGGCCAGGAGCATTTCCGCCGCCGGGTTCATGTACTCAAGACGTAGATCGTCATTGAGCAGGATGGTCGCGGTGGTCAGGTTGTCGAGTAGCAAACGGTGCAGTGCATCGCTGATGGTCATCAGGACCTCTTTTGGAGCAAGGCGCGGGCTTGAGGCACACGCTGATACCAAGAAAATGCAAAAACCAAACCAAGGCTCCGAAAAGAAGCGCGCAGGCCCTGAAATAAGGGTTTTTGGCGCGAAACTGTGGCGTTCTGCCAGCTTTATCGTGAAGTTTCGAACCAAAATGGGTTTTCGGATTGGGTAGGGTGCAACTTGTCGCACCAATATAGTGCGAATTGATGACGTTTGTTCAGCAAGCGTGAAGGCAGGATCGTTTGGGGCAAACGATCCTGCGATGCATAAGGCGGTCAGTGGGTTTGCGAAAGCGGTATACCGGGGCTACCGGCATAGAACACCAGCAGTTCGACCGGCGTGTCGCCCGTACTGCCGCGATGCTCGATGCCCACCATTTCGGCCAGCGTATCGCCTTGGCGCAATGTGCGGGTGGCACCGCTCTCACGGGCTTCGACCTGCAATTCGCCGGAAAGGATATACGCCGCGTTGGGTATGGGATGGGTGTGCCACGGCAATTGGGTATTGGCCGGGATATTGAGGCGTATCAGGGTCAACTGTGGAGCGCCCGAAGAGTAAGCCTTGTAAGGCGTGCCGTCCCATGACTCGTTGCTTTGCAGCAGTAACTCGGTTTTGATGGGGGCCGTATTCGGTTGTGGGGTGGTGCAGCCGAGCGCGGACAAGCACGCGGCTGCAGCGATCAAGCCGTTGAAGGATTTCATGGGGCCATCCTGTGTGGTCAATGACCCGCCAGGCTAGGGTGAGCCCCCAATCGGAAGATGCCGGAAACTGCCTAGGATGAGGTAGTCCACGTATTTATTTGCTGGCAGGCGCCTGGAGGCATAGCTCGCCAGTGGCGCGGGCTCTTGCTATCTGCATCAAGGGCTCGTGCAGTGGCTCGTGAATCGCCCTGGCCACCCATTGAGGGCATTGCGGGTTGTTGCGCTGTGGGGCGAAGTCGGCTAATTGCTGCAAGAGGCGTTTTTGCAACTGATCCAACTGCGGGCGGATTTTACCCACCAAGTCCGGGCGTGGCAGATCCGGGGCCTTGCCCATGAACTGCCAGTCGGACAAGCGCGTGTATTGCACGAGTTTGTTGGCCTCGATCTGCGCGGCGAAAAACTGCTCGGCAACAGCGGGGTCGAGTTTGTAGTTGGGCGCCTGGGCGGCGACGCTGGCGAGCACTTCCTGTTCGCGCTGTTTATCTTCTACCGGCTTTTTGCTGTCCCATTTGCTCAGCGCGACCTGGTCGGCGATGGCCAGGCGTTCGGTGATGCTGTTGAGTAAAGGTTCCAGGCTGGGCGGCGCAGCGCTGGCGCTGGCGCTGGCCAATAACAAAGCGAACACAAGTCGACGTTTCAAGGCTGTTCTCCTTGTGGGAGGGGGCTACACCCGATGGCAGAGTGTCAGCCAGCACCAGTATCAGCTGATCCACCGCTATCGGGAGCCAGCTCCCTCCCACCTTTTTGATTGGGTTTGCAGATACGGAGCTATGTAATGTCCGGGCAAAAAAAAGACCTCCCGAAGGAGGCCTTTTTCATCGCGCTACGTCAAGCAGCGCAACCGGATCAGCAGCTGTAGTACAGCTCGTATTCCAGTGGGTGTACGAAGGTGCGTACTTTGATTTCTTCTTCGCTTTTCAGGGCGATGTAGGCATCGATAAAGTCGTCGCTGAACACGCCGCCTTTGGTCAGGAACGCACGGCCCTTGTCCAGCTCTTCCAGGGCTTCTTTCAGGCTGCCGCACACTTGTGGGATCTCTTTGGCCTCTTCAGGCGGCAGGTCGTACAAGTTTTTGTCGGCGGCGTCGCCAGGGTGGATCTTGTTCTGGATGCCGTCCAGGCCAGCCATCAGCAGGGCGGCAAAGCCCAGGTATGGGTTGGCTGCCGGATCCGGGAAGCGAGCTTCGATACGGCGAGCGCGAGGGCTGGACACGTAAGGAATACGGATCGAAGCCGAACGGTTGCGAGCCGAGTAGGCTAGCATTACAGGTGCTTCGAAACCTGGGACCAGACGCTTGTAGGAGTTGGTCGATGGGTTGGTGAAGCCGTTCAGGGCCTTACCGTGCTTGATGATGCCGCCGATGAAGTACAGGGCGGTGTCGGACAGGCCGGCATAACCTTCGCCAGCGAAGGTGTTCTTGCCATCTTTGGCGATGGACAGGTGAACGTGCATACCCGAACCGTTATCGCCGTACAGAGGCTTAGGCATGAAGGTAGCGGTACGGCCGTAAGCTACGGCAGTGTTGTGCACGCAGTATTTCAGGGTCTGAACTTCGTCAGCCTTGGCCACCAGGGTGTTGAACTTCACACCGATTTCGTTCTGGCCGGCAGTGGCCACTTCGTGGTGGTGCACTTCGATGACCAGGCCCATGTCTTCCATGGCGTTGCACATGGCGGTACGGATTTCGTGGTCGTGGTCGAATGGCGGAACTGGGAAGTAGCCACCTTTGATACCTGGACGGTGGCCATGGTTGCCGCCTTCCACGTCCTGGTCGGACATCCACGAACCTTGTTCGGAGTAGATTTTGAACATGGAGCCGGAGATGTCGGATTTGAACTTCACTTCGTCGAAGATGAAGAACTCTGGCTCCGGGCCTACGAATACGGTGTCACCGATACCGGTGGACTTGAGGTATTCCTCGGCACGCTTGGCGATCGCACGTGGGTCGCGGTCGTAGCCTTGCATGGTCGAAGGCTCGATTACGTCGCATACCAGGATCAGGGTCGGCTCTTCGGTGAATGGGTCCAGCACGGCAGTGCTGTCGTCCGGCATCAGGATCATGTCGGAGGCTTCGATGCCTTTCCAGCCAGCGATGGAGGAACCGTCGAACATTTTGCCTTCTTCGAAGAAAGCTTCATCCAGCGCGTCGCGAGCCGGCATGGTCACGTGGTGCTGAGTGCCTTTGGTGTCCGTGAAGCGCAGATCAATCCATTTAACGTCATGATCTTTGATGAGTTGAACCGACTTCGACATAGTGTCCTCCGGGTGGCTTCGGGCTGGGGTAGTGGAGTTAGCCCTTAGAATGTGGGTGATGCCGGCGCGGATACTCCGCCATGGCAACCTGCCTCACAAGAGAGCAAATTGCATGCCAGTGCGCCAACATGGGTTTTCTGTTCCAAAAACGCCCCTATAAAGGTGCATTGCGACAAAACTGCAAAAACAGCGCACCGCAATGTGGCGCGGCTCGCGTTAAACGCACTGCTTTAGTGCGTGGCGGTTGAAGTGCATATTAACTGGTTAAACCTTGAGCGATTTCCGCTATAATCCGCGCCCCCCTTTTTCGGCAGGCCCTGCGCGCGCTGTTTCCATGAAATTAATCGTTAAAGTCTTCCCCGAGATCACCATCAAAAGCCGACCGGTACGGACGCGTTTCATCCGTCAGTTGGCCAAGAACATCCGTGCCGTGCTCCGCGATCTGGACCCGGCTGTGGTGGTGAACGGCGTGTGGGACAACCTCGAACTGGAAACCCGTGTTACCGACCCCAAAGCCTTGAAGGATATGACCGAACGCCTGAGCTGCATGCCGGGCATCGCGCATTTTCTGCAGGTGGACGAATACCCGCTCGGCGACTTCGACGACATCACCGAGAAGTGCAAACGGCACTACGGCAGCTCGCTGGAAGGCAAGATTTTTTCCGTGCGCTGCAAGCGTGCCGGCAAGCATCCCTTCAGCTCGATGGACGTCGAAAAATACGTCGGCAGCAAGCTGCGTCGCGAGTGCGGCGCCGCCGGAATCTCCCTGAAAGCGCCGCAAATTGAAGTGCGCATGGAAATTCGCGACCAACGGTTGTTTGTGATCCACAGCCAGCACAACAGCATCGGCGGCTACCCGCTGGGCGCCCTGGAACAGACCCTGGTATTGATGTCCGGCGGTTTCGATTCCACGGTGGCGGCCTACCAGATCATGCGCCGCGGCCTGATGAGCCAC
Source organism: Pseudomonas sp. S4_EA_1b (assembly GCF_016307435.1). Lineage (NCBI taxonomy): Bacteria > Pseudomonadati > Pseudomonadota > Gammaproteobacteria > Pseudomonadales > Pseudomonadaceae > Pseudomonas > Pseudomonas sp. S4_EA_1b. The sequence continues at coordinate 44,618 of NZ_JAEILC010000014.1, forward strand.
TTCTGCTTCTTCAACCTGGGCGGGCGTGCACATGAATTGGGCGTGATGGAAGTCGCGCACTATATCTGGAAGAAATACGGCAGCTCCCAGCGTGTGCTATTTGTGAGCGTGCCGTTCGAGGAAGTGCTGGGAGAAATTCTCGGCAAAGTCGATAACAGTCATATGGGCGTAGTATTGAAGCGTATGATGTTGCGCGCTGCGTCCCGAATTGCCGATCAATTGCAGATCGACGCGCTGGTGACCGGTGAAGCGATTTCCCAGGTGTCCAGCCAGACGCTGCCCAACCTGTCGATCATCGACTGCGTCACCGAGAAGCTGGTGTTGCGTCCGCTGATCGCCAGTCACAAGCAGGACATCATCGACCTGGCAGAGCAAATCGGCACCGCCGACTTTGCCAAACATATGCCGGAGTACTGCGGGGTCATTTCGGTGAACCCCAAGACCCACGCCAAGCGTCACCGCGTGGAGCATGAAGAGAAAGAATTCGACATGGCGATTCTGGAGCGTGCGCTCGAGAACGCCAAACTGGTCCCGATCGATCGCGTGATCGACGAGTTGGGCCAGGATGTGCAGATCGAAGAAGTCAGCGAAGCCCTGGCCGGCCAGATCGTCATCGACATCCGTCACCCGGATGCCGCCGAGGACGAGCCGCTGGAGATTCCTGGCATCGACGTACAAACGCTGCCGTTCTATGCATTGAACGCGCGTTTCAAGGAACTGGATAACAGCCGTCAGTACCTGTTGTATTGCGACAAAGGCGTCATGAGTCGCCTGCATGCTCACCATTTGCTCAGTGAGGGGCATGCCAATGTGCGCGTTTATCGACCGAGCTAAGAGCCCGGGGCTGTTTGCCTGTGGCCTGCGTCACCGGCCCCCCGACTCTGCCGTCAAGCTGTAACGGCAAGGCCTGACTCTACTGTTAATCGCTGCCACGACCTGACAGCACACCGAATCCTCTGATCGAGATACACAAGTGATCGAAAATCTACGTAACATCGCCATCATTGCTCACGTTGACCATGGTAAGACCACCCTGGTAGACAAACTCCTGCGTCAATCCGGCACCCTGGAGCGCAACGAGCTCAACGACGAGCGCGTGATGGACTCCAACGACCAGGAAAAAGAGCGCGGTATTACCATCCTGGCGAAAAACACCGCCATCAACTGGAACGGCTACCACATCAACATCGTGGACACCCCGGGCCACGCCGACTTCGGCGGCGAAGTAGAACGCGTAATGTCGATGGTCGACTCCGTGCTGCTGCTGGTTGACGCTCAAGACGGCCCTATGCCGCAAACCCGTTTCGTGACCAAGAAGGCGTTCGAAGCCGGCCTGCGTCCGATCGTGTGCATCAACAAGGTTGACCGTCCAGGCGCGCGTCCGGACTGGGTTCTGGACCAGATCTTCGACCTGTTCGACAACCTGGGTGCCACCGAAGAACAGCTGGACTTCAAAGTCGTCTACGCCTCGGCCCTGAACGGCATTGCCGGTCTGGACCACAACGACATGGCCGAAGACATGACCCCGCTGTACCAGTCGATCGTCGACAACGTACCAGCACCGGCTGTTGACCGTGACGGCGCGTTCCAGATGCAGATCTCCGCACTGGACTACAACAGCTTCCTGGGTGTTATCGGCGTTGGCCGTATCGCTCGTGGTCGCGTCAAGCCGAATACCCCGGTTGTGGCTATCGGCGCCGACGGCAAGAAGCGCAACGGTCGTATCCTGAAGCTGATGGGTCACCACGGCCTGCACCGCATCGACGTCGAAGAAGCTGCAGCCGGCGACATCGTGTGCATCAGCGGTATGGACTCGCTGTTCATCTCCGACACCCTGTGCCACCCGGACACCGTAGAAGCGATGAAGCCGTTGACCGTCGACGAGCCAACCGTTTCCATGACCTTCCAGGTAAACGACTCGCCGTTCTGCGGTAAAGAAGGCAAGTTCGTGACCTCCCGTAACATCAAGGAGCGTCTGGACAAAGAGCTGCTGTACAACGTTGCACTGCGCGTTGAAGAAGGCGACTCGGCCGACAAGTTCAAGGTCTCCGGCCGTGGTGAGCTGCACCTCTCGGTACTGATCGAAACCATGCGTCGCGAAGGCTTCGAAATGGGTGTTGGTCGTCCGGAAGTGATCATCCGTCAAGTTGACGGCGTGAAGCAGGAACCGTTCGAAAACGTCACCATCGACACCCCTGAAGAATCCCAGGGCAAGGTCATGGAAGAGATGGGCCTGCGTAAGGGCGACCTGACCAACATGGTGCCGGATGGCAAAGGCCGTGTTCGTCTGGAGTACAACATCCCTGCTCGCGGTCTGATCGGTTTCCGTAACCAGTTCCTGACCCTGACCAACGGTGCTGGCATCCTGACCTCGATCTTCGATCGCTACGACACCATGAAGTCCGGCGACATGTCCGGCCGTCAGAACGGTGTTCTGGTTTCGGTTGAAACCGGCAAGGCGCTGACCTACTCCCTGGAAACCCTCCAGGCACGCGGCAAGCTGTTCGTTGAACACGGTCAAGAGATCTACAACGGTCAGATCGTTGGTCTGAACAGCCGTGACAACGACATGGGCGTCAACCCAACCAAAGGTAAGAAGCTCGACAACATGCGTGCTTCGGGTAAAGACGAAACCATCGCCCTGGTTCCACCTGTTCGCTTCACCCTGGAACAGGCCCTGGAATTCATCCAGGACGACGAACTGTGCGAAGTCACGCCGAAGTCGATCCGCCTGCGTAAGAAGATCCTGGACGAAGGCGAGCGTACCCGCGCTGCCAAGAAAGCCAAGAACTGAGTTAACTCAGGCTGAATGAAAAACGCCCCCGGTCGAAAGGCCGGGGGCGTTTTTTTATGCCTGCAGATTTTGGGGTGGCTGTTCTGGCCTCATCGGGGGCAAGCCCCCTCCCACCTTTGAATGTGTTCACAGATCAAAATGTGGGAGGGGGGGCTTGCCCCCGATAGGGCCCTCAAGCCCCCCACAAAACCCCGATCAGAACTTATCGAGGGTCTTGAAGTTAGTCTCGCGCACCACTTCCTTGGGCTTATACGCGCAATACCCCGGCCGCGGCCCGATCTTCGGGTGGTTGCGGCAAGTGTCCGGGCGTTTGTCATAAATAGTGCAGAAGCGGGTTTTACGATCCAGGTACAGGCAGTCGTTATTGCTCATGCGCTGCAGGGTAAAAATCTCGGACTTGTTGTTGTAGCGCTCGACGATGCCTTCCTTCTGCAACCGCTTGGCGATGTTCTTCGGCGGGTCGCCGCGTTCGAACTCATCGACGATACCAATGCGGATCAGGTCCTTGATCTTCACCTCAACCGGCAGCGTGCAGCAGCTGGACACGCAGCCGCCGCACATATGGCTGGAGTATTTCTGCCAGGTTTCGAGACGGTCGAGTTCCGCGGCGGCGATCAGTTGAGGCTTCATCAGGGTTCCAGGGTGGGGCGGTATCAGGGCGCGCGATCATACCGGGATTGGTGCTTTTTTGAACAATATTTTGCGGTTTTCAGCTAAAAGGCGGCGCGGCGCAGGATCGGGCACGGCCCCTGCATCTAATTCCGGCAACGGTGAATGAGTTAAAAAACTGCCGAACCAGAGCCTCTGCCGTCTGTCAGACCGACTAGGCTCTAGCAACTCCTTCAATCTCGCCCGAGGTCACACCGATGTCTCAGGAACCGCTTGCACGAGAAGCAGAGGTAGCCGCGTTTCGCGATGCTGTCTTGACCAAACTCACCTATGCGGTGGGCAAGGACCCCGATCATGCCTTCGACCACGACTGGTTCGAAGCCATTGCTCTGGCCGCCCGCGACCAAATGGTCGACCACTGGATGGATCACACCCGACGCATCTACCGTAAAGGCCAGAAGCGGGTGTACTACCTCTCCCTTGAATTCCTTATCGGCCGCCTGCTCTACGACAGCCTGAGCAACCTGGGCGTGCTGGAAATCGCCCGCGATGCGCTGGCCGAGCTGGGCGTCGACCTGGAGCGAATTCGCCTGCTGGAGCCCGACGCGGCCCTCGGCAACGGGGGCCTGGGCCGTCTGGCGGCGTGTTTTATGGAAAGCATGTCGACCTTGGGCATTGCCGGCCACGGTTATGGCATCCGCTATGAACACGGCCTGTTCCGCCAGGCCGTTGTCGACGGCTGGCAGCAAGAGCAGACCGAACGCTGGCTGGATTTCGGCAACCCCTGGGAATTCGAACGGGCCGAAGTGATTTACCCGATCGGTTTTGGCGGTAGCGTCGAAACATTGGCGGATGCCTCCGGCAAGATGATCCAGGTCTGGTCGCCCAACGAAACCGTACGCGCCGTGGCCTATGACACGCCGGTGGTCGGCTGGCGCGGCGCCAGCGTCAACACCCTGCGCCTGTGGCGTGCCCGCGCGGTGGAAGACTTGCACCTGGAGCGCTTCAACGCCGGTGACCACTTGGGTGCGGTGGCCGAAGTGGCCCGTGCCGAGAGTATCTCTCGCGTGCTGTACCCGGCCGACAGCACGGAAGCGGGGCAGGAACTGCGCCTGCGTCAGGAATACTTCTTTGTTTCGGCCTCGCTGCAAGACCTGCTGCGTCGCCACAAGAACATGCACGGTTCGGTCTTGAGCCTGGGCGAACACGCCGCCATCCAGCTCAACGACACCCACCCGTCCATCGCCGTGGCGGAGTTGATGCGTCAATTGGTCGACCTGCACGATATTCCGTGGGAAGCCGCGTGGGACGTGACCGTCGAAACCCTGTCCTACACCAACCACACATTGCTGCCCGAGGCCCTGGAAACCTGGCCTGTAGGCTTGATGGAACGCATGCTGCCCCGGCATATGCAGATCATCTACCTGATCAACGCCCAGCATATCGACTCGCTGCGCGCCAAGGGCATCCACGATTTCGACGTGTTGCGCGCCGTGTCGCTGATCGAAGAAGACAACGGCCGCCGCGTGCGCATGGGCAACCTGGCGTTCCTCGGGTCCCATAGCGTCAACGGCGTGTCCGGCCTGCACACCCAACTGATGCGCAGCACGGTGTTCTCCGAACTGCACAAGCTGTACCCGGAACGTATCAACAATAAAACCAACGGCATCACCTTCCGCCGCTGGCTGTATCAGGCCAACCCCCAGCTCACCCAGATGCTGGTGGACGCTTTGGGTCCTGACATCCTCGACAACATGGAGACGCGCCTGGGCGAGCTGGAAACCTTCGCCGAGAAACAGGCGTTCCGCAAATCCTTCGCCGAGCAGCGTCTGCACAGCAAGCGTGCCCTGGCCGAGATCATCCACGAGCGCCTGGGCATTTCGGTAAACCCGGCGGCGATGTTCGACGTGCAGGTCAAGCGCATCCACGAATACAAACGCCAGTTGCTTAACCTGCTGCACACCGTGGCGCTGTACCAGGCGATCCGTGCCGAGCCGGAAACCGACTGGGTGCCGCGCGTGAAGATCTTCGCCGGCAAGGCTGCGGCGAGTTATCACCAGGCCAAGTTGATCATCAAGTTGACCAACGACATCGCCCGCACCGTCAACAACGACCCGACCGTGCGCGGCCTGCTCAAAGTGGTGTTTTTGCCCAACTACAACGTCAGCCTGGCCGAGAGCATCATCCCGGCGGCGGATTTGTCGGAGCAGATCTCCACGGCAGGCTTCGAAGCCTCGGGCACCAGCAACATGAAGTTCGGTCTCAACGGCGCGTTGACCATCGGCACCATGGACGGCGCCAACGTGGAAATGCACGAGCGCGTGGGCGCCGACCACATGTTTATCTTCGGCCTCAGCGCTCAGCAGGTGGAAGCGCGCAAACACGCCGGTGAATTCCACGCCGGGCCGGACATCGCCGCGTCCCATCGCCTCAACGATGTGCTGCAAGCGATCCGGGGCGGGGTGTTCTCGCCTGACGATCCGGGCCGCTATGTGGGCTTGATCGACGGGCTGATCGATTACGACCGCTTCCTGGTGTGCGCCGACTTCGATTCTTATTGGGAGGCCCAGGCCCGGGTCGAAGCGCATTGGCACGATTCCAAGGCGTGGTGGCGTTCGGCGGTGCTCAATACCGCACGAATGGGGTGGTTCTCGTCGGACCGGACCATCCGCGAATACGCCACCGAGATCTGGAAAGCACTCGACTAAACAGCGCAGTTTGAAAGTGTGGAAGGGGGCTTACCCCCGATGGCAGGGTGTCAGTTTGCAGATATGTGGACTGGTACACCGCTATTGGGGGTAAGCCCCCTGCCACATTGGTTGCGCGTCGATATACTGAGCGCGGGTTTGCTTAGGGAATATCGTTCATGCAATGGATTTTCATGCTGATAGGGCTGGTGCTCGGCTGGACGCTCGATGAGTCGTTCTATGATGCGGGCATCGGTGCGCTGTTGGGGTTGGGCATTGGCCAGGCGATCCGCCTGTCGATGCTGTCGTCCCAGGCGGACCAACAGGCTCGTCAGCTGGAGGCCGCGCAAAAAGCCCTGAGCGCCGTCGAGCAGCGTCTGGCGCAGTTGGAAAGACCCGCGCGACAACCTGATCCTACACCTGCGCCGCCGGTATTTGTCGAAACGCCCGTGGCCGAAGCTCCCAAAACCGCACCGCCACCCAAGGCAGTCGAGCTGGTTTGGGAATTACCGCCTGAACTGGCCCCGGTGGCCGTCACCAAGCAAGCCAGCCAGCCGTTGCCCGCCGACGTGTGGGCAGCGGCTCCAACACCTGCGCCTGCACCGCTCCCCAAAGAACCGGTCGTACCCCGTGGCCCCACCCTGATCGAGCGCGCCCTCGGCGGCGCGCGGAATTGGCTGTTTGGCGGCAATACCGTGCTGCGCGTCGGGGTGGTGCTGTTGTTTCTCGGCCTGGCATTCCTGCTGCGCTATGCCACCGAAGGCATGGTGGTGCCGATCGAAGTGCGTTACGCCGGTGTGGCGGCGGCGGCCATCGGCTTGCTGGGTTTGGGCTGGTGGTTGCGACTGCGCAACAGTAACTATGGGTTGATGCTGCAAGGCACCGGGATCGCGGTGCTGTACCTCACGGTGTTCGCCGCGATGCGCCTGCATCCGCTGATCGATCCGAGTGCGGCGCTGGGTCTGTTGGTGGCGGTGACGGTGTTCTCGGCGATCCTGGCGATTACCCAGGACGCGCTGGGGCTGGCCTGCGCGGCGGCGCTCGGCGGTTTTGCCGCGCCGATTCTGACCTCTACCGGCTCGGGCAACCATGTGGCGCTGTTCAGTTACTTTGCCTTGCTCAACACTGGCATCCTCGCCATCGCCTGGTTCAAGGCCTGGCGCTTGCTCAACCTGATCGGTTTTGTTGGCACCTTCGGCATTGGCTTTGCCTGGGGCTTGCGTTCCTACACCCCGGAATTGCTGTGGAGTACCGAGCCGTTTCTGGTGTTGTTCTTCCTGATGTACCTGGCCATCGGCCTGTTGTTTGCGCGCCGCAAATTGCTGCAGATGCGCGACGCGCCGCAAGACGATAGCCGTGGCGCACTGTTGCGCTGGTCGGCGGCCAAAGGTGATTACGTCGATGGCAGCATGCTGTTCGGCCCGCCGCTGGTGGGCTTTGGCTTGCAATTCGCGTTAGTGCAGCACTTGGAATTCGCGGCGGCGTTCAGCGCGTTGGGCCTGGGCATCATCTATATGGGCTTGGCCCGGGTGCTCAGCGGCGGGCGCGCCTTGCTGCTGGCGGAAACCTGTCTGGCCCTCGGTGTGATTTTCGCCAGCCTGGCTATTCCGCTGGGGCTGGACGCACGCTGGACCGCTGCCGCCTGGGCCGTGGAAGGCGCCGGGATCTTCTGGCTGGGCTTGCGCCAGCAGCGGCGATTGGCGCGAGCATTCGGCCTGTTGCTGCAATTGGGTTCGGCGCTGGCGTTCCTCAGCGAATTGCAGTTGGGCGAGCGTACCTTGCTGCAAGGCGCGCCACTGGGCGCACTGCTGCTGGGCGTGGCGTTGCTGTTCAGCTTCGACCAATTGCGCAAAGCCTCGGCCGAGCAGGCCGCCGAATGGGAGCGCATGGGCCTGCCGCTACTGGCGAGCCTCGGTTTGAGCTGTCTATACCTGCTAGCACCGTTGTTGTTGCTGACCCAAGGCACCGCGATCAGCTGGGCCATCGCCGGCCTGGCGACCCTGTTTGTCGGCCTGCGCATTGGCTCGCGGACTTTCCTGTTTACTGCGTTCGCCGTGCAATTGCTGGGCGGCGCACTGTTCCTGCTGCGCCTGCGAAGCGGTGAAGGCGCTGCGGTGTTCGACGCCGGTTGGAGCGGTTTGCTGACCGCATCATTGATCGGCCTGGCCTTGATCGGCGGCATGTTGCTGGCGGTACGTGACGATACGGTGCGCGGCGATGTGCGGTTGGTGCGTGGGTTGTCGGTGGTGCTGCTCGCCGGCCTGGTATTGATCAACCTCGCGGTGCTGTTCGTGCTGCCTTGGGCCAGCGCCAGCGGCGTGTGGGCGGTCAGTGGTCTGTTGATCATCTGGCTAAGCCTATACCTGCAACAGCGCGTGAGTTTTGTGTTTGGGTTGTTGCTGCAACTGATCGGCGGCGGTTCGTTCCTGCTGTCGGTGCCGGCGCTGCTCGGGCCGTTGTCCGGTGAAGATCTGCGGCCCTTGGCCCACAGCGGCTTCTGGACCCCGATGGTGCTGGGCCTGGCCGCGCTGGTCGGCGCTTGGCGCCTGCAACGTCAACCCCATGCGCCCTTGTTTGCTGCCCTGAAGCTGCAACGTCTGTCCGACCTGTTGCTGGTGTGGGGCGCGGCCTGGTGGACCCTGGCGTTGAGCGGCGAAGTGCTGCGGTTTATTCCCGACGAACTGCAGGGCGCATTCTGGCTGGGAATCGCGGCGCTCAGCGTGGCGATCTGGAGTGTCTGTGCAACGCGCCTGCGCTGGGCTTCCCTGGGCATGCTATGCACCCTGCTGATGCCGGCGGCGGGCATGGTGCTGCTGGTGTCCGCCCATACCTATTACCACCCAGCGGCGCATTACGGCTGGCTGGCTTGGCTGGCGGTGTTTGCCGTGCATTTCCTCTCGCTGCGGCGGTTGGCGCCGGTGGTGCCGGGCAAGGTGCTGAGCGTCGCCCATGTGCTGGGCTGCTGGATGCTGATCGGCGTGCTGGCCCTGGAGCTGCGTTACGGCCTGTTGAGCCTATCCAGCGAATACAACGCCTGGCGTTGGCTGGGTTGGGCGATTCTGCCGAGCCTGTACCTGGTGCTGGCCGCCACGCCGCGTCAATGGCCGTGGCCGGTGGCGGCGTATTCACGGGAATATCGTGTGCTGGCCGCGCTGCCGTTGGCGGTGCTGATGCTCGGTTGGTTCTGGCTGGCCAACACGTTCAGCGACGGCACGGCCGAGCCGCTGCCTTACGTACCCTTGCTCAATCCGTTGGACTTGGGCCTGCTGTTCGCCTTGTTGGGTGTGTACCTGTTGTCGCGTAGTGTGGCGCCCCAGCGTGGGCCGCGGGCGCAGTTGATCGCACAGGGTGTGGCGGGGCTGTCGCTGTTTGCGTTCTTCACCGCGCTGGTGATGCGTACTGCGCACCATTGGGGCGGCGTGCCGTTTCATCTGGATGCGCTGCTGGCGTCAATGCTGGTGCAGGCCAGCCTGTCGATCGTGTGGACGCTGATCGCCCTCGGCCTGATGATCGGCGGCCATCTGCGTCACCGTCGTGACGTGTGGCTGATCGGTGCGGCGCTGATTGCAGTGGTGGTCGCCAAGCTGTTCTTTGTCGAATTGAGCAACCGTGGCGGCCTGGCGCGGATCGTGTCGTTTATCGGTGTGGGCGGGTTGTTGCTGGTGGTGGGTTATTTCGCGCCGCTGCCGCCCAAGCGTGCCGAACCTGTGTTGGAAACGGAAGGAGCAAGCTCTTGATCGGTAAGTTGAGTGTGGCCTTGGCCGGCGTGTGTGTGGCGCTGTGTGTGGGGGCCCAGGAGGGCCCGGCTGATTTCACTACGCAGGTGCCGCTGGCAGTCAGCGGCAACGGCCCCTGGTATCGCCTGGAATTGCCCTTGGCCGTGCAACTGAACGCGCGCCAGGCCGATCTTAGCGACGTGCGCGTGTTCAACGCCGCTGGTGAGCTCCAGGCGTATGCGTTGTCGCGCCAGGCCGCCTCAAGCACGGAAAGCCGCTCGGTTACCGACGTGAAGTGGTTCCCGCTGTACGCGGCCGACACCCGCGAAACCTTGCCCGGCGTGGTGATGAAAACCACCACCGAAGGCACCCTGGTGGAAATCAAACCGTCCTCGGTCGCCAAGCCCGGTACGCAGGTGTTGCGTGGCTGGGTGCTGGATGCCAGTGCGATCAAGGCGCCGTTGCAGCAGTTGAACCTCGACTGGAGCCGTGAGCAGGAAGGCTTCCAGCGCTTCACTATCGAAGCCAGCGATGATTTGCAGCACTGGGAATCCTGGGGCGATGGGCAAGTGGCGCGATTGTCGTTCGCCGACGAGCGGGTAGAGCAGCATGACATCAGCCTGCCCGGGCAATCGGCGCGTTACCTGCGCCTGCTGTGGCAGGGCCAGGCCGCGCCACTGCTGACTTCGGCCAAGCTGGTGAGCGCCACCCGCAGCAGCCTGCCGCAGCCGTTGGTGTGGTCGCCGCCGCTGGCGGGCACGCGGCTGGGGGCCGGTGAATACAGCTGGCAACTGCCCACGGGCCTGAGTGCCGAGCGTGTGCGCATCGAATTGTCGCAGCCCAACACCCTGGCGCCGGTGAGTGTGTCGGGGCGCCGTGACAACAAGCAGACCTGGCAACCACTGAGTTCGGGCCTGCTGTACCGCCTGACCCAGAACGGCCAGGATGTTGTGCAGGATGAGTTGGCATTGCCGGGCCAGGTGCTGAACCAGATCCGCTTGCAGGTCGACGAACGCGGCGGCGGCCTGGGCGCCGAAGCGCCGGCCTTGCGCTTTGCGGTGCGCGCCACGCAAGTGGTGTTCCTGGCGCGGGGCGAACCGCCGTTCACCCTGGCGTTGGGCAATGCCACGGTGAAGGCGGCGAACTTGCCGTTGTCCACGCTGATTCCTGACTACAGCGCCGAGCGTCTCAAGTCCCTGGGGCAAGCCAAGGTGGTGGGGGCGGCAGTGGTCAAGGCGCCCGCCGTCACCGTGGCGCCAGAGGAGGGCCGCGATTGGAAGAAACTCGGTTTGTGGGCCGTGCTGCTGCTGGGCGTGGCGGCTCTTGGGGCCATGGCCTACAGTTTGTTGCGCAAACCGCAGGGCCAGCCGTGAACTCTATTGGGGTTAAATCCTCTGATGAGAGGAAATTAGCCCCGACTCGCGCTAAACTGCGCGGGTTTTTAAGCCCCCCCATTCATCGGAGCCTTCCATGTCCCGCGTTACCTTGAGTCGCTATTTGATCGAGCAGACCCGCAGCAACAACACGCCTGCCGATCTGCGCTTCCTTATCGAAGTGGTGGCGCGTGCTTGCAAGGAAATCAGCCACGCCGTGTCCAAAGGCGCTCTGGGCGGTGTCCTGGGCAGCATGGGCACTGAAAACGTGCAGGGCGAGGTGCAGAAGAAACTCGACGTGCTGTCCAACGAGATTCTGCTTGAAGCCAACGAATGGGGCGGTCACCTGGCCGGCATGGCGTCCGAAGAAATGGACAATGCCTACCAGATTCCCGGCAAATACCCGAAAGGCGCCTACCTGCTGGTGTTCGACCCTCTGGACGGCTCGTCCAACATCGACATCAACGCGCCGGTTGGCACCATCTTCTCGGTGCTGCGTTGCCCGAACGAATACCTGAGCCAGAACGAAGCGCTGAACGAAAAGGCCTTCCTGCAGCCAGGCACCGAGCAGGTCGCCGCCGGTTACGCGATCTACGGCCCACAGACCATGCTGGTACTGACCCTGGGCGATGGCGTCAAAGGCTTCACCCTGGACCGCGAAATGGGCAGCTTCGTGTTGACCCACGAGGACATCTCGATCCCTGCGTCCACCCAGGAATTTGCGATCAACATGTCCAACCAGCGCCACTGGGAAGCCCCGGTACAGCGCTACGTCAGCGAGTTGATGGAAGGCGAAGAAGGCCCGTTGAAGAAGAACTTCAACATGCGCTGGGTCGCGGCGATGGTGGCCGACGTGCACCGTATCCTCACCCGTGGCGGTCTGTTCATGTACCCACGCGACAGCCGCGAGCCGTCCAAGCCGGGCAAACTGCGCCTGATGTACGAAGCCAACCCGATGTCGTTCCTGGTCGAGCAGGCGGGCGGTGCGTCTACCGACGGCCACCAGCGCATTCTCGACATCCAACCCGAGGGCCTGCACCAGCGTGTGGCGGTGTTCCTGGGTTCGAAGGAAGAGGTTGAGCGCGTAACGGCCTACCACAAGCAGTGACCTGCTGCGACCGGTAACCGGTGTGGTTGTGAGCCGGTTCACCCTTAAAGAAGCCCCGAAACGTTTCAGCGTTTTCGGGGCTTTTTTTGTTTTCGTCCGTCGGGAACCAGACACCTCTTTTCCCTTCTAAGCTTCTGGCAGATACCCAAGCCGCTTCGCCCCTCCAGGAGTTTCCCCATGTCGTTACGCCGTCTCGCCCTGCTGACTTTTTGTGTTGTGTTGGCCGCTTGCAGCAAGGTCAACCAAGAGAACTACGCAAAGCTGTCGGCCGGGATGCCAAAGGCCGAGGTGGAGTCGCTATTGGGTAAGCCAACGGATTGTTCCGGCGCACTGGGCATGTCCAGCTGCACCTGGGGCGATAAAAACAGCTTTATCAGCGTTCAATATGCCGGTGACAAGGTTCTGATGTTTTCCGGGCAAGGCCTGAAGTAAACCGGGGCGAGAGCCTACGGGAGAAGAAGAATGATGCGTTTTGTTTTGTTTCTTTGTGCCAGCCTGTTTTTGGCGGGCTGCGCCAGTCATTCTGGCGATGATCTGCAACCCAAGACCGCGAGCAACGTCAACCTGCATCGCTACCAGGGCACCTGGTATGAGCTGGCTCGCTTGCCGATGTACTTCCAGCGCAACTGCGCACAATCCGAAGCCCGCTACACCTTGCTGCCTGATGGCGACATGTCGGTGTTCAACCGTTGCCTGACCAACGAGTGGAAGTGGGAAGAAGCCCGAGGCACGGCCACGCCGCAAGTGCCGGGCAAGACCGATAAGCTTTGGGTCGAATTCAATAACTGGTTCACCGCGCTGTTACCGGGCGTCGCCAAGGGCGATTACTGGGTGTTGTACGTCAGCGATGACTACAAGACCGCCATCGTCGGCAGCCCAAGCCGTCGCTATATGTGGATTCTCTCGCGCACGCCGACGGTGAATGCCGACACTCGCGAAGACCTGCTGAGCAGGGCGCGTCAGCAAGGGTACGACACCACCCGATTGATCTGGCGTACGCCGGACAAGCAGATGGCCAAGAGTTCGCAGTAACCCTGGATCGCTACAAAATGTGGGAGGGGGTAAGCCCTCTCCCACATTGGTTATGGGCTACCGGTTAGCCCAACAAATCCTTCAGGACTTGCGTGAATGCACGGCGGCTATCTTCCTCCCCAGCATGCCGCCCATCGCGCACCACCCACTGGCCGTTGACCAGCACATCGCGCACCTGGCGATCACCGCCGGCAAATAACCAGCGATTGAGAATGCCATCCTCTGTGGCGGTTGCCAGGTACGGATCATTGCCGTCCAGCACGATCCAGTCCGCGCGTTTACCCACTTCCAACCGGCCTATCGGCTGTCCCAGCGCCTGGGCGCCACCGTCCAGTGCCGCATCGAATAAAGTGCGCCCAACCATCGGCTGATCGCTGCGATACAAGCGGTTGCGTCGCTGATCTCGTAGACGCTGGCCGTATTCCAGCCAACGCAGCTCTTCGACCACACTCAACGACACATGGCTGTCGGAGCCAATCCCCAGGCGCCCGCCCTGTGCAAGAAAATCCACCGCCGGGAAAATCCCATCGCCCAGGTTCGCTTCGGTGGTCAGGCACAGGCCGGCAATCGCGCGGCTCTTGGCCATGCGTTTAACTTCATCCGCGTTGGCGTGAGTGGCGTGCACCAGGCACCAGCGCTCATCGACTTCAACATGGTCATACAGCCATTGCAGCGGGCGCTTGCCGCTCCAGGCCAGGCAGTCGTCGACTTCCTTCTGTTGCTCGGCGATGTGGATATGCACCGGGCATGCCTTGTCGCTGGCGGCCAGAACTTCATTGATCTGTTGTGGCGTGACGGCGCGCAAGGAGTGCAAGCACAAGCCCAAATGCTGCGCCGGTTGTGCCGTCAGGATCGGTTGCAGTCGCGCTTGCAGATCCAGGTAGTTTTCCGTGCTGTTGATAAAGCGCCGCTGCCCGTCATTCGGCGCCTGGCCGCCAAACCCGGAATGGCTGTAGAGCACCGGTAGCAAGGTCAAGCCGATGCCGCTGGCGGCGGCCGCCTGGCTGATTTGTCGCGACAGTTCCGTGGGGTCGGCATAGGGCTGGCCCTGGGTGTCGTGATGCACGTAGTGAAATTCGGCGACTGAGGTGTAACCCGCTTTGAGCATTTCGATATACAGCTGACGTGCGATCACCTGGAGTTGCTCCGGGTTGATCCTGCCGACCATGCGGTACATCAGGTCGCGCCAGGTCCAGAAACTGTCGTTCGGGTTGCCGGCCACTTCCGCCAGGCCCGCCATGGCGCGTTGGAACGCGTGGGAATGCAGGTTGGGCATACCCGCCAACACCGGGCCTCTTAGCCGTTCGGCATGGTCTGCACTGGCATTGGACTCAACATGGGTCAACAGGCCGTCGGCGCTGACCTCAAGACGTACATTGTTGGCCCATCCACTAGGCAGCAGCGCGCGTTCGGCGAAGAAAGCGGACATGATTAGAGCACTCCGGTCGTGTGTTTATTTGTATATACATATACAGACGTTTGCCTGCTCGGTAAACTCCGGCAATCTATGCATCTTTTCCTACTGCAAGGATCCCCCGTGCCGACTCCGCCCGCCAACTCTTCGCTGGCTGCCCACATGGACGAAAGTCCGGCGCCCTTGTATGCCCGCGTCAAACACATGATCAGCCAGCAAATCCTCAACGGTAACTGGCCGCCTCACTATCGCGTGCCATCGGAGAGCGAGCTGGTCAGCCAATTGGGCTTCAGCCGCATGACCATCAACCGCGCCCTGCGCGAGCTGACCGCCGAAGGTCTGTTGGTGCGCATGCAGGGCGTCGGCACCTTCGTCGCCGAGCCGAAAAGCCAGTCGGCGCTGTTCGAAGTGCACAACATCGCCGATGAAATCGCCTCCCGTGGCCACCGGCATACCTGTCAGGTCATCACCCTAGGCGAGGAGGCCGCCGGTTCCGAGCGCGCCGTCGCCCTGGAAATGCGCGAAGGCGGGCGGGTGTTTCATTCGTTGATCGTGCATTACGAAAACGACATACCCGTGCAAATCGAAGACCGTTTCGTCAACGCCCTGGTCGCACCGCAATACCTTCAACAGGATTTCACCCTGCAAACCCCCTACGCGTACCTCAACCAGGTAGCGCCGCTGACCGAAGGCGAGCATGTGGTGGAAGCCATTCTTGCCGACGCTTCTGAATGCCAGCTGCTGCAGATTGAGCCCAGCGAGCCGTGCCTGTTGATTCGTCGTCGCACTTGGTCAGGCCGCCAACCGGTGACCGCCGCACGCTTAATCCACCCCGGTTCCCGTCACAGCCTGGAAGGACGTTTCAGCAAATGAGTGCAGTAAAAGTCTGGCGCGCCACCGAATACGTGCGCATGCCGTGGAAGAACGGCGGCGGCAGCACCGAAGAAATCGCCCGCGATGCTGGCGAGGGCTTGGAAGGCTTCGGCTGGCGCCTGTCGATTGCCGATATCGGCGAGTCGGGCGGGTTTTCGACCTTTGCCGGTTACCAGCGTGTGATCACCGTGATCAAAGGCGCAGGCATGGTGCTGACAGTGGATGGTGAGGAGCAGCGCGGGTTGTTACCGTTGCAACCGTTCGCCTTCAAGGGCGACAGCCAGGTTTCATGCCGCTTGATTACCGGGCCGATCCGCGACTTCAACCTGATCTACTCGCCCCAGCGTTACCATGCACGGTTGCAGTGGGTGGATGGTGTGCAGCACTTCTTCAGTACTGCGCAAACCGTGCTGGTGTTCAGTGTTGCGGATGAAGTGAAGGTGCTGGACCAGGTGTTGGGCCATCACGACTGCCTGCAAGTGGACGGTAACAGCGGCCTGCTGGATATTTCCGTCACGGGTCGCTGCTGCATCATCGAACTGACCCCGCGCGGTTAAACATGTGGGAGGGGGCAAGCCCCTCCCATATTTGTTTCTCACTGTTCTTGCTATCTGTTTCCAGGCCTCGCACCAATTTGTTACCGAACGCCCCAGCGTGGCGCAAAACCCCGCTGTCGTGCCTCACCTCCCGCGCAATAAAACGTCTTCGTAAGAAATTTCATCATCCCTTGAAGCCTTAATTTCCAAGGCTCTCGCGCGCTTTCAAAAAATAACCAAACACCTCGCTCGGAAAGTTGGCCGCTTGATTGCATATGCTTGTATGTACAAGTAAATATGTGTGCGTAAGACCCTGCTTTGCACCATCCCTGTTCGCGCATCGATCGCCGAGGAGTTTGAGTTGTGACCAAGCCTACAAAATACCGTGACGTTGAAATCCGCGCCGCCCGCGGTAACAAGCTCACCGCCAAAAGCTGGCTGACCGAAGCGCCGCTGCGCATGCTGATGAACAACCTCGACCCGCAAGTGGCCGAGAACCCGAAAGAGCTGGTGGTGTACGGCGGTATCGGCCGTGCCGCGCGCAACTGGGAGTGCTACGACCAGATCGTCGAGAGCCTTACCCACCTGAACGACGACGAGACCCTGCTGGTGCAATCCGGCAAGCCGGTCGGCGTGTTCAAGACCCATAGCAACGCCCCACGCGTGCTGATCGCCAACTCCAACCTGGTACCGCACTGGGCCAGTTGGGAACACTTCAACGAGTTGGATGCCAAGGGCCTGGCCATGTACGGTCAGATGACCGCCGGCAGCTGGATCTATATCGGCAGCCAGGGCATCGTCCAGGGCACGTACGAAACCTTCGTCGAGGCCGGTCGCCAGCATTACGACAGCAATCTCAAAGGCCGTTGGGTGCTCACCGCCGGTCTCGGCGGCATGGGCGGCGCGCAGCCGCTGGCCGCGACCCTGGCCGGTGCTTGCTCGCTGAACATCGAGTGCCAGCAGGTCAGCATCGATTTCCGCCTGAACAGCCGTTACGTCGACGAGCAAGCCACCGACCTCGACGACGCGCTGGCCCGCATCGCCAAGTACACCCAGGAAGGCAAGGCCATCTCCATCGCGCTGCTGGGTAACGCAGCGGAAATCCTGCCGGAACTGGTCAAGCGCGGCGTGCGTCCGGACATGGTCACCGACCAGACCAGCGCCCACGACCCGCTCAATGGCTACTTGCCTGCTGGCTGGACCTGGGACGAGTACCGCGCCCGCGCCAAGACCGAACCCGCCGCCGTGATCAAGGCCGCCAAGCAGTCGATGGCTGTGCACGTCAAAGCCATGCTGGAATTCCAGAAGCAAGGCATCCCAACCTTCGACTACGGCAACAACATCCGTCAGATGGCCCAGGAAGAGGGCGTCGAAAACGCGTTCGACTTCCCAGGTTTCGTACCGGCCTACATCCGCCCGCTGTTCTGCCGTGGCATTGGCCCATTCCGCTGGGCGGCGCTGTCGGGCGACCCGCAGGACATCTACAAAACCGACGCCAAAGTCAAAGAGCTGATCCCCGACGACGCGCACCTGCACAACTGGCTGGACATGGCCCGCGAGCGCATCAGTTTCCAGGGCCTGCCGGCGCGTATCTGCTGGGTCGGCCTGGGCCAGCGCGCCAAGCTCGGCCTGGCGTTCAACGAAATGGTGCGCAGCGGTGAGTTGTCGGCACCGGTGGTGATCGGTCGCGACCACCTGGACTCCGGCTCGGTGGCCAGCCCGAACCGTGAAACCGAATCCATGCAGGACGGCTCCGACGCCGTGTCTGACTGGCCGCTGCTCAACGCCTTGCTCAACACCGCCAGCGGCGCCACCTGGGTTTCGCTGCACCACGGCGGCGGCGTCGGCATGGGCTTCTCCCAGCATTCGGGCATGGTGATCGTCTGCGACGGCACCGATGAAGCGGCCGAGCGCATCGCCCGCGTGCTGCACAACGACCCGGCCACCGGGGTGATGCGCCACGCGGACGCCGGTTACCAGATTGCTATCGATTGCGCCAAAGAGCAGGGCCTCAATCTCCCGATGATCAAGTAACCCAATGTGGGAGGGGCCAAGCCCTCTCCCACCGTTGATCGGCAGCGAACCCAAGACAATCCATCAGAGGTTGAAAGTAAATGGCTGACACGCGTGCAACCACCCCGTTGATCGAAAAGCGTTCGATCGATTACATCCCGGAAGCGGAAAGACACGGTCGTCTCTTGAGCCAGTTCACCTTGTGGATGGGCGCCAACCTGCAGATCACCGCCATCGTCACCGGGGCCCTGGCCGTGGTGTTGGGCGGTGATGTGTTCTGGTCGTTGATCGGTCTGTTGATCGGCCAACTGCTGGGCGGTGGCGTGATGGCGCTGCACGCGGCGCAAGGCCCCAAGCTGGGGCTGCCGCAGATGATCTCCAGCCGGGTGCAGTTCGGTGTCTACGGCGCGGCCATTCCGATCGTGCTGGTGTGCCTGATGTACCTGGGCTTCACCGCCACCGGCACGGTGCTGTCCGGGCAGGCGCTGGGCCAGCTGTTCGGGGTCAGCGACAGCGTCGGCATTCTGATCTTCGCCAGCGTCATTGTGCTGGTCACTGTGCTCGGCTACCGCGTGATCCACTTTATTGGGCGAGTGGCCAGTGTCATGGGGGTGATCGCCTTCGTGTACCTGTTCAGCCGTTTGATGAGCCAGACCGACGTGGGCGCGCTTCTGCAGATTCGCCACTTCAGCTGGAGCAGCTTCTTGCTCGCGGTGTCCCTGGCCGCGTCCTGGCAGATCGCGTTCGGCCCGTACGTGGCGGACTATTCGCGCTACTTGCCAAGCCGGACGTCGTCGGTGAAGACCTTCTTTGCCGCCGGTGCCGGTTCGGTGATCGGCGCCCAGGTGGCAATGGTTCTGGGCGTGTTCGCTGCTGCGTCGGCCAACGGTCAGTTCGCCGGCCATGAAGTGGCCTATATCGTCGGCCTGAGCGGCACCGGCGCCACGGCGGCGCTGCTGTACTTCAGCATCGCGTTCGGCAAGGTGACCATCTCCACCTTGAACTCCTACGGCAGCTTTATGTGCATCGCCACCATCATCAGCGGCTTTCGCGGCCACCTGCGGGTTACGCACTGGCAGCGCCTGGCCTTTGTGCTGGCGATTGTCGGCGCGGCGACCTTGATCGCCTTGCTCGGCCAGCACTCGTTCCTGGGAGCGTTCAAGTCATTCATCCTGTTCCTGCTGGCGTTCTTCACGCCCTGGAGCGCAGTGAATCTGGTGGACTACTACTTCATCACCCGTGAGCGCTATGACGT
Organism: Pseudomonas sp. S4_EA_1b; assembly: GCF_016307435.1. Taxonomy (NCBI): domain Bacteria; kingdom Pseudomonadati; phylum Pseudomonadota; class Gammaproteobacteria; order Pseudomonadales; family Pseudomonadaceae; genus Pseudomonas; species Pseudomonas sp. S4_EA_1b. The sequence goes on from NZ_JAEILC010000014.1 coordinate 64,028, forward strand.
GCCGGCCTTGGCGGACCCGAATGGCCGTTACGGTCGCTGGAACCTGTTGGGGATCAGCGTCTATGTGTTCGGTGTGTTGGTGCAACTGCCGTTTATCTCCACCAAGTTCTACACCGGCCCGCTGGTGGATGTGCTCGGTGGCGTGGATATTTCTTGGATCATCGGCCTGGTCGTGCCGGGCGCGCTGTACTACCTGTGCGCGAAAAAATGGCACGCCGCCGTGCCCGATCACCTGATTCTGCCTCCTGAGCAGAGCAGCGTTGTACAACCTAAAACAAGCGGGACCGGTCGCGCTGCGGCGCAGGCCTGACTGGACGTGGACAGGGCTGGATGCCTCTTGACTGCCGTAAGCCCATTCATGATTAGGAGCGTCACACAATGAAATCGAACAAGACCCTGCTGACCACCGTGCTTTCCCTGGGCCTGCTGGCCAGCGCCGGCGCCACCCAGGCGGCCGGTTGGTGCGAGTCCGGCAAACCGGTGAAATTCGCCGGCCTGAACTGGGAAAGCGGCATGTTGCTAACCGATATCCTGCAAACCGTGCTGGAAAAAGGCTACGACTGCAAAACCGATAGCCTGCCGGGTAACTCCATCACCATGGAAAATGCCCTGAGCAGCAACGATATCCAGGTGTTCGCCGAAGAGTGGGTCGGCCGCAGCGAAGTGTGGAACAAGGCCGAGAAGGCCGGCAAAGTGGTTGGCGTCGGTGCTCCGGTGGTGGGGGCTGTCGAAGGCTGGTACGTGCCGCGCTATGTGGTCGAAGGCGACGCCAAGCGCAAGCTGGAAGCCAAGGCGCCGGGCCTGAAAAACATCGCTGACCTGGGCCAGTACGCCGCCGTGTTCAAGGACCCGGAAGAGCCGTCCAAAGGCCGTTTCTACAACTGCCCGGCCGGTTGGACCTGCGAGCTGGACAACAGCGAAATGCTCAAGAGCTACGGCCTGGAAAGTTCCTACACCAACTTCCGCCCAGGCACCGGCCCGGCGTTGGACGCGGCAGTGCTGTCGAGCTACAAGCGCGGCGAGCCGATCCTGTTCTACTACTGGTCGCCGACGCCGCTGATGGGCCAGGTCGACCTGGTGAAACTGGAAGAAAAACCCGGTGTGGATAAGAGCGTGAGTATCAAGGTGGGCCTGTCCAAGACCTTCCACGAGCAAGCGCCGGAACTGGTGGCCGTGCTGGAAAAGGTCAACCTGCCGATCGACCTGCTGAACCAGAACCTGGGCCGCATGGCCAAGGAGCGCATCGAGTCGCCGAAGCTGGCCAAAATCTTCCTCAAGGAACACCCTGAAGTCTGGCACGCCTGGGTGAGCGACGAGGCTGCCAAGAAAATCGACGCGGCCTTGTAGGTCGAGTGTGCCCGGCTACCCTGAGAGGCAGCCGGGCGCCTGGCCACACCCCACTGGATCGAGAGCACGCTATGTTTCCTGAGAGTTTTACCTTTTCCATCGCCGACTGGGTCAACGGTTGGGTGGATTCACTGGTCACCAATTACGGCGATGTGTTCCGGCACATCTCCGACACTCTGCTATGGGCCATCGTCAACCTGGAGGGCCTGCTACGCGCCGCGCCCTGGTGGTTGATGCTGGCCATTGTCGGCGCCGTTGCCTGGCACGCCACCCGTAAAGTGCTGACCACGGCGGTGATCGTTGGGTTGTTGTTCCTGGTAGGCGCCGTCGGCCTATGGGACAAACTGATGCAGACCCTGGCGCTGATGCTGGTCGCCACGGTGATCTCGGTGTTGATCGGCATTCCGCTGGGCATCTTGTCGGCACGTAGCAATCGCCTGCGTTCGGTGCTGATGCCGTTGCTGGACATCATGCAAACCATGCCCAGCTTCGTGTACCTGATCCCGGTGCTGATGCTGTTCGGCCTGGGCAAAGTGCCGGCGATTTTCGCCACGGTGATCTACGCCGCGCCGCCGCTGATTCGCCTAACGGACCTGGGCATTCGCCAGGTCGACGGCGAAGTCATGGAAGCCATCAACGCCTTCGGCGCCAACCGCTGGCAGCAACTGTTCGGCGTGCAACTGCCGCTGGCGCTGCCGAGCATCATGGCCGGTATCAACCAGACCACCATGATGGCGTTGTCGATGGTGGTGATCGCCTCGATGATCGGCGCCCGTGGCCTGGGTGAAGATGTATTGGTCGGCATCCAGACCCTCAACGTCGGCCGTGGCCTCGAAGCCGGGCTGGCAATCGTGATTCTCGCAGTGGTCATCGACCGCATCACCCAGGCCTACGGTCGTCCACGGCATGAGGCGAGCAAATGACTACTGTCAGCAAAATCGAAGTAAAAAACGTCTTCAAGATTTTCGGCAATCGCGCCAAGGACGCGCTCTCGCTGATCGGCCAGGGCAAGACCAAGGACCAGGTACTGGCCGAGACCGGCTGCGTGGTCGGCGTCAACGACCTGTCCCTGAGCATCGGCACTGGCGAAATCTTTGTGATCATGGGCCTGTCCGGTTCGGGCAAGTCGACCCTGGTGCGCCACTTCAACCGCCTGATCGACCCCACCAGCGGCGCGATCCTGGTGGACGGCGAAGACATCCTGCAACTGGACATGGAAGCCCTGCGCCAATTCCGTCGCCACAAGATCAGCATGGTGTTCCAGAGCTTCGGCTTGCTGCCTCACAAAAACGTGCTCGACAACGTCGCCTACGGCCTCAAGGTGCGCGGTGAAAGCAAGCAGGTGTGCGCCGAGCGCGCGCTGCACTGGATCGACACCGTGGGCCTGAAGGGCTACGAAAACAAATACCCGCACCAGCTCTCCGGCGGCATGCGCCAACGGGTGGGCCTGGCCCGTGCCCTGGCGGCCGACACCGACATCATCCTGATGGACGAAGCCTTCAGCGCCCTCGACCCGCTGATCCGCGCCGAGATGCAGGACCAGTTGCTGGAGCTGCAGAAGACCCTGCACAAGACCATCGTGTTTATCACCCACGACCTCGACGAAGCCGTGCGCATCGGCAACCGCATCGCGATTCTCAAGGACGGCAAGCTGATCCAGGTCGGCACCCCGCGCGAGATCCTGCATTCGCCGGCGGATGAGTATGTAGATAGGTTCGTTCAGCGGCGGGCGGCGGTAGTCTGACCCAGATCCTGTGGTGAGGCTGCTGGCCTTATCGGGAGCAAGCTCCCTCCCACATTTGATCGGGTTCACACTGCCCCAATGTGGGAGGGGGCTTGCCCCCGATGAGGCCGGCAAAGCTGTAGAGAATATGAAGAGGTCAACAATGTCCCAGGCACCAAAAATTACCATCGCCGACACGCCATTGCGCTGGCAGGACGTGGTCGCCGTGGCCCGTCATGGCGCGCGGCTCGAACTGTCGACCCAGGCCTGGGCGCGGATCGATAACGCCCAGGCCATCGTGCAGCGCATCGTCAGCAGCGGTGAGCGCGCCTACGGTGTGAACACCGGGCTGGGGGCGCTGTGCAATGTGTCGCTGCAAGGCGAGCAACTCAGCCAATTGTCGCGCAATACCTTGCTTAGCCATGCCTGCGGCGTCGGCCCGGTGCTGAGCGACGAACAGACCCGCGCGATCATCTGCGCGGCCCTCGTCAACTACAGCCACGGCCATTCCGGCCTGCACCCTCAAGTGGTGCGGGCACTGCTGGCGCTACTCAACCATGGCATCACCCCGCAAGTGCCGTCCCAGGGTTCGGTGGGTTACCTGACCCATATGGCCCACGTCGGCGTGGCGTTGCTGGGTGTCGGCAATGTGAGCTATCGCGGCGGCATTGTCTCGGCGCAGCAAGCCTTGCTGGCCGAAGGTTTGCAGCCCGTTGAGCTTGGCGCCAAGGACGGTCTGTGCCTGGTCAACGGCACGCCGTGCATGACCGGCCTGAGCTGCCTGGCCCTGGCCGATGCCCATCATCTGCTGCAGTGGGCCGACGTGATCGGCGCCATGAGCTTCGAGGCCCAGCGCGGTCAGCTCGATGCGTTCGACGCAACCATTATCGCCCTCAAGCCCCACCCCGGCATGCAGTTGGTGGGCGCCAACCTGCGCGCGTTGCTCGACGGCAGCGAGGTGATCGCCGCCAGCCAGGGCATACGCACCCAAGATGCCCTGAGCCTGCGCTCGATCCCGCAAATCCATGGCGCGACGCGTGACCAGGTGGTGCACGCCACCCAGCAGATCGAGACCGAACTCAACAGCGTCACCGATAACCCACTGGTGCTCGGCACACCGGACAACTACCGCGTGGTGTCCCAGGCCAACCCTCACGGGCAGTCGGTCGCGCTGGCGGCGGATATGCTCGCCATCGCCATGGCCGAAATCGGCTCGGTGGCCGAGCGCCGCCTGGATCGCTTGATCAACCCCCATGTCAGTGGCCTGCCGGCGTTTCTGGTAAGCAACCCCGGGGTCAACTCCGGCATGATGATCGTGCAGTACGTCGCCGCGTCGTTGTGTGGGCAGAATCGCCAACTGGCGCAGCCGGCGGTGCTCGACAATTTCGTCACCTCGGGCCTGCAGGAAGACCACCTCAGCATGGGCACCAATGCCGCGCTCAAGCTGCACCAGGTGTTGGCCAACGTGACCCAGATCCTCGCCATCGAGTACTTGCTGGCGGCCCAGGCTTTTGAATTTCTAAAAACCCAGCGCTTCGGCACCGGCACCGAGCGTGCCTGGCGTTTGCTGCGCGAACAGATCCCGCCCTATGAGCAGGACCGCTGGCTGGCGCCGGACATTGCGACGGCCGCTGCACTGCTCAAGGACAGCGCTTTGCTGCATCAAGCATTTCCCCATTTGCACTGAACAATAATTCCAAAGGAGCATCACTGTGACTGCGCTAAACCTGATTCCGGGCCAACTGAGCCTCGCCCAACTGCGGGCTATCTACCAGCAGCCGGTAACCCTCAGCCTGGATGCCAGCGCATCGGCGCAGATCGACGCCAGCGTGGCCTGTGTCGAGCAAATCCTCGCCGAAAACCGCACCGCCTACGGCATCAACACCGGCTTCGGCCTGCTGGCCTCCACGCGCATCGCCAGCGAAGACCTGGAAAACCTCCAACGCTCCCTGGTGTTGTCCCACGCCGCCGGTGTCGGCGAGCCGATCAGCGACGCACTGGTGCGATTGGTGATGGTGCTCAAGGTCAACAGCCTCAGCCGTGGTTTCTCCGGCATCCGTCGCGTGGTGATCGATGCACTGATCGCGCTGATCAACGCCGAGGTCTACCCGCATATTCCGTTGAAAGGTTCCGTGGGCGCGTCCGGTGACTTGGCGCCCCTGGCCCACATGTCTCTGGTGCTGCTCGGCGAAGGCAAGGCGCGCTACAAAGGCGAATGGCTTGAAGCAAAAGACGCGCTCAAGGTCGCTGGCCTTGCGCCGCTGACCCTGGCGGCGAAGGAAGGCCTGGCGCTGCTTAACGGCACCCAAGTGTCCACCGCCTATGCCTTGCGCGGCCTGTTCGAAGGTGAAGACCTGTTCGCCGGTGCCTTGGCGTGCGGTGGTCTGACCGTGGAAGCGGTGCTGGGCTCGCGCTCGCCGTTCGATGCGCGCATCCATGCGGCTCGCGGTCAGCGTGGGCAGATCGATGCGGCGGCGGCCTACCGTGATCTGCTGGGCGAAAGCAGCCAGGTGTCGCAGTCGCACCAGAACTGCGACAAGGTGCAGGATCCGTATTCCCTGCGTTGCCAGCCGCAAGTGATGGGCGCCTGCCTGACCCAGTTGCGCCAGGCTGCCGAAGTGCTGGTGGTGGAAGCCAACGCCGTATCGGATAACCCACTGGTCTTTGCCGCCGAGGGTGATGTGATCTCCGGCGGTAACTTCCATGCCGAACCGGTGGCCATGGCCGCCGACAACATGGCGCTGGCCATCGCCGAAATCGGTTCACTCAGTGAGCGACGTATCTCGCTGATGATGGACAAGCACATGTCCCAGTTGCCGCCGTTCCTGGTGGGCAATGGCGGGGTCAACTCCGGTTTCATGATTGCCCAGGTCACCGCCGCCGCATTGGCCAGCGAGAACAAGGCGCTGGCCCATCCCCATAGTGTCGACAGCCTGCCGACCTCGGCTAACCAGGAAGACCACGTGTCGATGGCTCCGGCGGCCGGCAAGCGGTTGTGGGAAATGGCCGAAAACACCCGTGGCATCCTCGCCGTGGAATGGCTGGCGGCGTGCCAGGGCCTGGATCTGCGCGAAGGCTTGAAAACCTCCCCCAAACTGGAAAAGGCCCGGGGCATCCTCCGCAGCCAAGTGGCGTTTTACGACAAGGACCGCTTCTTCGCCCCGGACATCCTCGCCGCCAGCGAACTGCTCGCCAGCCGCTGCCTGAATGAGCTGGTCCCGGGCCAGTTGCTGCCGAGCCTGTAACCCAAGGAGTGTCGGATGAAAACCCTTTGGCAACACTGCCACGTCGCAACCATGGCCCAGGGCAAGTACTCGATCATCGAGGATGCGGCCATGGTCACCGCCGGTTCGCTGATCGAGTGGATCGGCCCGCGCAGCCAGGCGCCCAGCGTGGATTACGCCCAGGTTCATAATCTGCAAGGCGCGTGGGTGACCCCAGGGCTGATCGATTGCCATACCCACACGGTGTTCGGTGGCAATCGCAGCGGTGAGTTCGAGCAACGCCTTGAAGGCGTGAGCTATGCCGAGATCGCGGCGCAGGGCGGTGGGATTGCCAGCACCGTACGCGCCACCCGCGCCGCCAGTGAAGATGAACTGTTCGCCAGCGCCCATAAGCGCCTGCGCAGTTTGTTGCGTGACGGCGTGACCACGGTGGAAATCAAATCTGGCTACGGCCTCGATTTGGCCAGCGAGCGCAAATTGCTGCGGGTGATTCGCCGTCTCGGTGAGGCGCTGCCGGTCAGCGTGCGCGCCACTTGCCTGGCCGCCCATGCCTTGCCGCCGGAGTACAAGGACCGCGCCGACGACTACATTGAGCATATCTGCCAGGAGATGCTGCCGGCCCTGGCGGCCGAAGGCCTGGTGGATGCGGTGGATGCGTTTTGCGAATACCTGGCGTTTTCCCCGGCACAAGTGGCGCGAGTGTTTGACGTCGCGCAGCAACTCGGCCTGCCGGTGAAGCTGCACGCCGAACAGTTGTCCTCTTTGCACGGCTCCAGCCTGGCGGCGCGTTACCAAGCGTTGTCCGCCGATCACCTGGAATTCATGACCGAAGAAGACGCCATCGCTATGGCCGCCGCCGGCACCGTCGCGGTACTGCTGCCGGGGGCGTTCTACTTTCTGCGCGAAACCCAGTTGCCGCCCATGGAGGCCCTGCGCAAGCACGGTGTGAAAATCGCCATCGCCAGCGACCTCAACCCCGGCACCTCGCCGGCGCTGTCTGTGCGCCTGATGCTGAACATGGCCTGCACCTTGTTCCGCATGACCCCGGAAGAAGCCCTGGCCGGCGCTACCCAACATGCGGCCAGCGCGCTGGGCATGGGCGACACACATGGTTCGCTGGAAGTGGGCAAGGTCGCGGATTTTGTCGCCTGGCAGATCGATCGTCCGGCCGACCTGGCTTACTGGCTGGGCGGCGAACTGGATAAACGCGTCGTGCGCCATGGCGTCGATGTCAACGTTTAAGGAGTACCGTTGTGGATAACGTTCTGAACTTCAAGCAAGGCCGCACACCGCTGCTGATCAGCATGCCCCACGCCGGGCTGCGCCTCATGCCTGCGGTAAAGGCCGGGCTCATCCCCGAGGCGCAGAGCCTGCCGGACACCGATTGGCATATCCCTTTGCTGTATGACTTTGCCGAGCAATTGGGTGCCAGCACCTTGTCGGCGGAGTATTCGCGGTTTGTCATCGATCTGAACCGACCGTCCGACGACACGCCGCTGTATGCCGGCGCCACCACCGGCCTGTACCCCAAAACCCTGTTCGATGGCGTGCCTTTGTTTGTCGAAGGCCAGGAGCCGTCCGATGAGGAACGGGCGACCTACCTGCAGAAAATCTGGGGCCCCTACCACCGCGCGCTGCAAGAAGAGTTGGCGCGGCTAAAGGCTGAGTTCGGCTATGCGTTGCTGTTCGATGCGCACTCGATTCGCTCGGTGATCCCGCACCTGTTCGACGGCAAACTGCCGGACTTCAACCTCGGCACCTTCAACGGCGCGGCATGCGACCCGGAACTGGCCGGCCAGCTCGAAGCCATCTGCGCCAGGCACACGCAGTACACCCATGTGCTTAACGGGCGCTTCAAGGGCGGGCATATCACCCGGCATTACGGCAACCCGGCCGAGAATATCCACGCCGTGCAACTGGAGTTGTGCCAGAGCACCTATATGGAGGAGTTCGAACCGTTCAAGTATCGCGCGGACCTGGCTGAGCCGACGCGAGTGGTATTGAAGCAGTTGCTCGAAGGTTTGTTGGACTGGGGACGCAAGCGCTACGGCTAGGGAGGATCTACAGCGTTGGCCTTACCCTAAGCCAAATACAGTTCCAACTGTGGGAGGGGGCTTGCCCCCGATAGCCATAGGTATCTACATAAGTCTCAAAGGTTGAAATAACTCTGTGGTGAGCGAGCCCGCTCACCACTGCCAAGCCCTCATCCCAAGCCTTGCTTACCTGGGGAGCGAAGGGCTGACACAGGTCTAAGCGCTCAAGGACATGCTCATTGCACAATTCGGGTTTATAGTGCCAGACGGCAGAATAATAGACGTCCCCCCAGGGATGAACCCGACCCCCTACGGAGCGCGCAATGCAGACTTGGTACCCGCAGATCAAACCCTACGCCCGGCACGATCTGGCCGTCGATGACACCCATACCCTGTACGTCGATGAAAGTGGCTCTCCCGAAGGCTTGCCCGTTGTATTCATCCATGGTGGCCCTGGCGCCGGTTGCGACGCCCAGAGCCGCTGCTATTTCGACCCCAACCTGTACCGCATCGTAACCTTCGACCAGCGCGGTTGCGGTCGCTCCACGCCACGCGCCAGCCTGGAAAACAACACCACCTGGGACCTGGTCGCCGACATGGAGCGCATCCGCGAGCACCTGGGCATCGATAAATGGGTGCTGTTCGGTGGCTCCTGGGGGTCGACCCTGGCCCTGGCCTATGCGCAAACCCATCCCGAGCGCGTGCATGGCCTAATCGTGCGCGGCATCTTCCTGGCCCGTCCGCAGGACATCCACTGGTTCTACCAGGAAGGCGCGAGTCGCTTGTTCCCGGATTACTGGCAGGACTACATCGCGCCGATCCCGGCCGATGAGCGTCACGACATGATCGCGGCCTATCACAAGCGCCTCACCGGTAACGACCAGATCGCCCAGATGCACGCGGCCAAGGCGTGGTCCGGCTGGGAAGGGCGCATGCTCGGCTTGTGCCCGAGCCCGCAGCATGTGGAGCGGTTTTCCGAGCCGCAGCGGGCGTTGTCGATTGCGCGCATCGAGTGCCATTACTTCACTAACCACTCGTTCCTGGAACCCAACCAACTGATCCGTGACATTCATAAGATTGCGCACCTGCCTGGCGTAATCATCCATGGGCGCTACGATATGATCTGCCCGTTGGATAACGCTTGGGAGTTGCACCAGGCGTGGCCCAACAGCGAGCTGCAGGTGATCCGCGAGGCGGGGCATGCGGCGTCCGAGCCTGGCATCACCGACGCGCTGGTGCGCGCGACCGGCGAAATGGCCCGGCGTTTGCTCGACCTGCCGCCTGAAGAAGCATGAAGGGGCTGCTGCAACGGGTGCGTGGTGCCCGGGTCGAGGTAGCAGGTGAAATCGTAGGGGCCATCGATCAGGGGTTGCTGGTGCTGGTGGCCGTCGAGCCTTCAGATACCCCTGAGAGTGCCGACAAATTGCTGCACAAGTTGCTGAACTATCGGGTGTTCAGCGATGACGAAGGCAAGATGAACCTGTCGCTCAAGGACATTGACGGCGGTTTGCTGCTGGTCTCGCAATTCACCCTGGCGGCGGATACCAAGAGCGGCTTGCGGCCCAGCTTCTCCACGGCGGCCCCTCCGGCCCTGGGAGCGGCGCTTTTTGAGCACTTGCTGTTACAAGCGCAACAATTGCATGGCAGGGTGGCGTCGGGGCGTTTTGGCGCGGATATGCAGGTGCATTTGGTCAATGATGGCCCTGTGACCTTCCTCTTGCAGACGTGAATGTATTGAAAACGACTTTTAATGCTTAAAAACGCAGGATTTCGCTACAAATACTTCGTTGCCCCTGATGCGTTGTCTCGCGGGCTACTAGATAATCGCGCGCTACGGGGATCAGCGTTGTTTGGTCCATTTTTGACTTAGGTAGAGACTTGTCCGACAACCATTGGGGAATCATTTTGACCCAGGGGAGTCGGAACAATGCTCGCCAACCTGGCATATAGATAGCTGGCCGTTGGTTTTTTGATCTGTTTTCGGCGAGGGTTGCTCGTGATTGTTAGTCCCTGTAATGCACCAAAATTGTCTGCCAAACGGTTACGAAACGCACTGGTGACGGGCTCTGCCCTGTTTTGCCTGTTCGGCGCGGGTCAACTGTGGGCATTCAGTCTGGATGATGTGTCGGCCAAGGCGAAAGAGCTGGCCGGGCAGAAGTACGAAGCTCCGCGCAGCAATCTGCCGAACGAATTCCGCGAAATGAAGTTTGCGGACTATCAGAAAATTCGTTTCCGCAATGAAAAAGCCGAGTGGGCCGATCAGAACACCCCGTTCAAGCTGTCCTTCTATCACCAGGGTATGCACTTCGATACGCCGGTGAAAATCAACGAAGTCACCGCTGACAGCGTTCAGGAAATTAAATACGACCCGTCGCGTTTCGATTTCGGTGATGTGAAATTCGATCCTAAGGCCACCAAACAACTGGGTTATGCCGGTTTCCGTGTTCTGTTCCCGATCAATAAGAGCGACAAGCAAGACGAAATCATGACCATGCTCGGCGCCAGCTACTTCCGCGTCGTGGGCAAGGACCAGGTCTATGGCCTGTCCGCCCGTGGCATGGCGATCGACACTGCGCTGCCGTCCGGCGAAGAATTCCCGCGGTTCACCGAGTTCTGGATCGAGCGTCCAAAGCCGGGTGACAAGCACCTGGTGATCTTTGCCCTGCTGGATTCGCCGCGCGCGACCGGCGCCTATCGCCTGATCCTGCGTCCGGGCACCGACACTGTGGTCGACGTCAAATCCCAGATGTTCCTGCGCGACAAGGTCAGCAAACTCGGGGTGGCCCCGCTGACCAGCATGTTCCTGTTCGGCGCGAACCAGCCGTCCAAAGTGCTCAACTACCGTCGCGAACTGCACGACTCCAGCGGTCTGTCGATCCATGCCGGCAACGGCGAGTGGATCTGGCGTCCACTGAACAACCCTAAACACCTGTCGGTCAGCAATTTCAGCGTAGAGAACCCGCGCGGTTTCGGCCTGCTGCAACGTGGTCGCAACTTCAGCCACTACGAAGACCTGGACGACAACTACGACAAGCGCCCAAGCGCCTGGATCGAACCTGAAGGCGACTGGGGCAAGGGCTCCGTGGACCTGGTTGAGATCCCGACCGCCGACGAGACCAACGACAACATTGTTGCGTTCTGGAGCCCGGAAAAACTGCCGGAAGTCGGTCAGCCGCTGGACGTAGCCTACCGCCTGCACTGGACTCTGGACGACGCCGCGTTCCATTCGCCGGACAGCGCCTGGGTCAAGCAGACCCTGCGTTCTACTGGTGACGTGAAGCAATCCAACCTGATCCGTCAGCCGGATGGGAGCGTCGCTTACCTGGTGGACTTCGAAGGCCCCTCCCTGAAGAAACTGCTGCCGGACGCGCCTGTGCGCAGCCAGGTGAGCGTGGGTGACAACGCTGAACTGGTTGAAAACAGCGTGCGTTACAACGAGCACACTAAAGGCTGGCGCCTGACCCTGCGCATGAAGATCAAGGACCCGAGCAAGCCGACCGAAATGCGTGCCGCCCTGGTGCAGGACGTTGCTCAGCCAGAGCCTGAGCATGTGTCGACCCAGGTCCTCAAGGCCGACAAGGTATTGGCCAAGCAACACGAGAAACAGGCCAAGAAAGACGCCAAAGACAAGGAAGCCAAGCAGCCAGAAGCTGCCCCAGCCACACCGGAGCCGATCAAGACCGAACAGGTCCTGACCGAAACCTGGAGCTATCAGTTGCCTGCCGATGAGTAATTCTCAAGTCCAGCCAGAGACTCTGTCCGAGTATCTGGCGCATCTTCCGATGACTGCAGAGCAGCGCGCCGAACTGGCGGGCTGCTCCTCCTTCGCCGAATTGCATCAACGCCTGTCGTCCGCGACCTTCGACGAACCGGTCGACGCCGCTCAAGCGTCGGTGGGGCGCCGGTTGACCCTCAGCACGGCCGAAGAGCTGCAAGACGCCGAAATGCTTGCGGTCGATGCCGCCGGTCGCGTATGCCTCAAAGCCACGCCGCCGATCCATCGCACCCGGGTGGTGCCGGAGCCGTGGCGCACCAACATTCTGGTGCGCGGCTGGCGCCGCCTCACCGGGCGCAGCAACCCGCCCAAACCGCCGAAGGATGAACGGGTATTGCCGGCCGCGCGCTGGCGCACCGTCGGTTCGATCCGTCGCTATATCCTGTTGGTGCTGATGCTCGGCCAGACCATCGTGGCCGGCTGGTACATGAAAGGCATCATGCCGTACCAGGGCTGGTCGCTGGTGGACTTCGACGAAATCCGCAATCAGACCCTGCTGCAGACCGCCACCCAGGTGCTGCCTTACGCCCTGCAAACCAGCATCCTGATCATGTTCGGGATTTTGTTCTGCTGGGTGTCGGCCGGTTTCTGGACAGCGCTGATGGGCTTCCTGGAATTACTCACTGGCCACGATAAATACCGGATCTCCGGTAAAAGTGCCGGCAACGAGCCGATCCCGAAAGACGCCCGCACCGCGCTGGTGATGCCGATCTGTAACGAAGACGTGCCCCGGGTATTCGCCGGCCTGCGCGCCACGTTCGAATCGGTGGCCGCGACCGGTGACCTGGACCGCTTCGACTTTTTCGTGCTCAGCGACAGTAACGACGCCGACATCTGCATCGCCGAGCAGCAGGCCTGGCTCGACGTGTGCCGCGAAGCCGGTGGCTTCGGCAAGATCTTCTATCGCCGTCGCCGTCGTCGCGTAAAACGTAAGAGCGGCAACCTCGACGACTTCTGCCGTCGTTGGGGCGGTGACTACAAGTACATGGTGGTCCTCGACGCCGACAGCGTGATGAGCGGCGAATGCCTGACCAGCCTGGTGCGCCTGATGGAAGCCACGCCGGATGCCGGGATTATCCAGACCGCGCCGCGTGCGTCGGGCATGGACACCCTGTATGCGCGCATGCAGCAGTTCGCCACTCGTGTATATGGCCCGCTGTTCACCGCCGGCCTGCACTTCTGGCAGCTGGGTGAATCCCACTATTGGGGTCACAACGCAATCATCCGCATGAAACCGTTTATCGAGCACTGCGCCCTGGCGCCGTTGCCGGGTAAAGGCGCGTTCGCCGGTTCCATCCTGTCCCACGACTTCGTAGAAGCGGCGCTGATGCGTCGGGCCGGCTGGGGTGTGTGGATTGCCTACGACCTGCCGGGCAGCTATGAAGAACTGCCGCCGAACCTGTTGGACGAACTCAAGCGTGACCGTCGCTGGTGCCACGGCAACCTGATGAACTTCCGTCTGTTCCTGGTTAAAGGCATGCACCCGGTGCACCGTGCGGTGTTCCTGACCGGCGTGATGTCCTACCTGTCGGCGCCGTTGTGGTTCCTGTTTCTGGTGCTGTCCACCGCGTTGCTGGCGGTGAACACCCTGATGGAGCCGCAGTACTTCATGGCGCCGCGCCAGTTGTACCCGCTGTGGCCGCAATGGCATCCGGACAAAGCAGTGGCGTTGTTCTCCACCACTATCGTGCTGCTGTTCCTGCCTAAATTGCTGAGCATCATCCTGATCTGGGCCAAAGGCGCGAAGGAGTTCGGCGGCAAGTTCAAGGTCACGATGTCCATGCTGCTGGAAATGCTGTTTTCCATGCTACTGGCGCCGGTGCGGATGATTTTCCACACCCGTTTCGTGCTCGCCGCGTTCCTCGGCTGGGCCGCGACCTGGAATTCGCCAAAGCGTGATGACGACTCCACCACCTGGGGCGAAGCGTTCAAGCGCCACGGCACGCAAACCTTGCTGGGCTTCCTGTGGGCCCTGCTGGTGGTGTGGTTGAACCCAAGCTTCCTGTGGTGGCTGGTGCCGATTGTCGGGTCGCTGATGTTGTCGATCCCGGTGTCGGTGATCTCCAGTCGGGTGAACCTGGGCCTCAAGTCCCGTGACGAGAGCCTGTTCCTGATCCCTGAGGAATACAATCCGCCCCAGGCGCTGGTGTCGACCGACAAGTACACCCACGAAAACCGTTGGCACGCCCTGCACGACGGCTTCGTGCGCTCGGTGGTCGACCCGCAGCAGAACGCCCTGGCCTGTGCCTTGGCGACGTCGCGTCACGGTCAGGCCGAGCCGATCGAGTACCTGCGTGCCGAACGCGTGCGCCATGCGCTGAAAGTCGGCCCCGCCGGCCTCAACAATGCCGAACGTGTGGCCTTGCTCAGTGATCCGGTGGCCCTGGCCCGCCTGCACGAGCTGGTCTGGAGCGAAGGGCACGCCGAGTGGCTCGCCGCCTGGCGTGAGTCGATCAAGGCTGACCCGCACGCGCCGTTGCTGCCTCTGCAACCGCTGTCGTCCCAGGCCCAACCGGCCTGATTCAAACACCCCCGAGGGCTTACCTCGGGGGTGTTTCAAGCGCTTTTCCTACAACGATTTCTTTCCCTCCAAAAGCGAGCTAACTCCTTGTAATTTCGAAACAAAATACCCCTGCCAAGGGCGTATTGACGTGCCCGTGGCTGGGGTAGGATCGCCCCCCAATTCGTTTCGGCCACAGGGGGATTCATGATCAAAAGGTATTGTGCGGCGTTGCTGCTGAGCGCCGTCGCCTGGGTACAACAGGACGTGCAGGCAGGCGCTATAGACGATGCTGTACGGCGCGGTGTGCTGAAAGTGGGCACCACTCCCACCTATGTGCCCTTCGAAATGACCGATAAGCAGGGGCGTATCGTCGGCTTTGAAATCGACCTGCTCACGGTCATGAGCCAGGCCATGGGCGTGGAGCTTGAACTGGTCTCGGTGCCTTACACCGAGTTGGTACCGGGGTTGCTGGCCAGAAAGTTCGACATGATCGGCAGCGGCATGACCGTGACACAGGAGCGCAACCTGAAGCTCAACTTCAGCGACTCCTTCATTGTGGTAGGCCAAACCGTGTTGCTGCATCCCAGCCTGGTCGGCAAGGTCACCAGTGTTGAAGACCTGGACGATCCCCATTACCGCATCGCCACCACCGAAGGCACCACCGGCGAAGCCGCGGCGCGGCGCTTTTTGGGGGCGGCGCGATTGAGCCGTTTCGCCACCCCGGAGGAGGGTGTGCGCCACGTGGTGGATGGCAAGGCCGATGCGTTTATCCACGATGCGCCCTATAACTTGGTCGCCCTGAGCCGTGCGGAAAACAGTGCTTTGCTCTTGCTGGAGCAGCCGTTTACCTTCGAACCGCTGGCCTTTGGGTTGAAGAAAGGCGACTTCGACAGCCTCAACTGGATCAATCATTTCTTGAATCAGGTCGCCCAGGACGGCACCTACGATCGCCTGCATGACAAGTGGTTCAAGGACACGGACTGGCTGGCGGAAATCGATTGAAAGTCATAACTGCTTACACAACAGTTATCTGCCTTC
This sequence comes from Pseudomonas sp. S4_EA_1b, assembly GCF_016307435.1. NCBI lineage: Bacteria > Pseudomonadati > Pseudomonadota > Gammaproteobacteria > Pseudomonadales > Pseudomonadaceae > Pseudomonas > Pseudomonas sp. S4_EA_1b. Next base: position 79,671 of record NZ_JAEILC010000014.1, read on the forward strand.
ATGACCTGGGCGCGTGTCTACCCTCTGCGCTCGAACATCCCGTTGTGGGCCTTTTCCGACATACGCAATAACAATTACCCGTGAAACCTTTGTGACCGGCAGTGAGTGGGTTAGGATCGCACCCCGAAATGGTGCAGCCCTTTTGTGCGCCGACCTTATAAGAATCGTTCAGGGGACTTGATGATGAAAAAGTATCTTTCGATGCTGCTGCTAGGCGTCACCGCACTGGTCGCGGCCACTGCGGCCCAGGCCGGCGCCATCGACGATGCGGTCAAGCGCGGCACGCTGAAAGTCGGGATGGACCCGACTTACATGCCGTTCGAAATGACGGACAAGCGCGGCGAAATCATCGGTTTCGAAGTCGACATCCTCAAGGCTATGGCCAAGTCCATGGGCGTCAAGCTGGAGCTGGTCTCCACCGGCTATGACGGCATCATCCCGGCCTTCTTGACCGGCAAGTTCGACATGATCGGCAGCGGCATGACCCTGACCCAGGAACGCAACCTGCGCCTGAACTTCAGCGAACCGTTCATCGTGGTCGGCCAGACCCTGCTGATCCGCAAGGACCTGGAAGGCACCATCAAGTCCTACAAAGACCTGAACGACGAGAAATACCGCCTGACTTCCAAGCTCGGCACCACCGGTGAAATGGTCGCCAAGAAGCTGATCTCCAAGGCCAAGTACCACGGCTACGACAACGAGCAGGAAGGTGTGCTGGACGTGGTCAACGGCAAGGCCGATGCCTTTGTGTATGACGCGCCGTACAACGTGGTGGCCGAGAAGAAAGTCGGCAATGGCAAACTGGTGTTCCTGGACGAACCGTTCACCTTCGAGCCCCTGGCGTTCGGTTTGAAGAAAGGCGACTACGACAGCATCAACTTCATCAACAACTTCCTGCACCAGATCAAGAACGACGGCACCTACGATCGAATCCATGACAAGTGGTTCAAGAGCTCCGAGTGGCTCAAGGACATGGAATAAGGTCCGACTGAACACCGCGTAGCGCCCATCGCGGGCAAGACTGCCACATTTGACTGTTGGAACTCGGTCAAGTGTGGGAGTGGGCTTGCCCACAATGGCGGCCTACCAGGCAACACACATCCGGAAAGATCAATGAAACAGAAAAAAGCCCAATGGCCCTGGCACCTGCTGACGGTGGTCGTGCTGGTTGGCTTGGCCGGCGCCTTGTATTACGCCACCTCGCTGATGTCCTACGAATGGCGTTGGAACCGCGTACCGCAGTACTTCGCCTATCAGGCGGAAACTGCCCAGCGCGCGGCGGATATCTCCACCGTCGTTGAGCTGGTACGCAATGGCGACGTGGCCGAAGTCACCTTGCGCAATGACGCGGGCGTCGAGCAAAAGCTCGCTGTCGCCGACAACAGCTTGCAAGTGGCCCGCGGCGATGATGTGGCCGAGGGCGATGTGGTCGGTGTGACCCGGCACTGGGCGTTGGGCCCGTTGATGTGGGGGCTGTGGACCACGTTGTGGCTGTCGGTGGTGTCCGGCATCCTGGGCCTGGTGATCGGCCTGGCGACGGGCCTGTGCCGCTTGTCCAGCAACCCGACCCTGCGCGACCTGTCGACGATCTATGTCGAATTGGTGCGCGGCACGCCGCTGCTGGTGCAGATCTTCATTTTCTATTTCTTTATCGGCACGGTGCTCAACCTTTCCCGCGAATTTGCCGGGATCGCCGCGCTGTCGCTGTTTACCGGCGCCTATGTGGCGGAAATCGTGCGCGCCGGTGTGCAGTCGATCACCCGTGGTCAGAACGAGGCCGCGCGATCCCTGGGCCTGAGTGCCAGCCAGTCGATGCGTCACGTCGTGTTGCCCCAGGCGTTCAAGCGCGTGTTGCCGCCGCTGGCCGGGCAATTTATCAGCCTGGTCAAGGACACCTCGCTGGTTTCGGTGATCGCCATCACCGAACTGCTCAAGAGCGGCCGCGAAGTGATCACCACCTCGTTCTCACCGTTCGAAATCCTGTTCTGCGTTGCAGGCCTGTACCTGCTGATCAACCTGCCGCTGTCGGAAATGGCCAGCCGGCTTGAGCGGAGGCTCGCGCAAAGTGATTGAAGTCCGCGATCTGGTAAAAGTCTTCGATACCCGTGGGCAGGTCGTCCGCGCGGTGGATAACGTCACCACCCAGGTGGCCAAGGGCGAAGTGCTGGTGGTGATCGGCCCGTCCGGTTCCGGCAAGTCCACCTTCCTGCGCTGCCTCAATGGCCTGGAAGAATTCGACTCGGGCTCGGTGAGCATCGACGGCCTGCAACTGGCCGATCCGAAAACCGACGTGAACGCCTATCGCCGCGAAGTCGGCATGGTGTTCCAGCACTTCAACCTGTTCCCCCATATGACCGTGCTGGAAAACCTGTGCCTGGCGCAGAAAGTCGTGCGTAAGCGCGGTAAGCAGGAGCGTGAGGCCAAGGCTTTGGCGCTGCTGGAAAAGGTCGGTATCGCGCAAAAGGCCAACGAGTTTCCATCCCGCTTGTCCGGCGGTCAGCAACAGCGGGTAGCCATCGCCCGGGCATTGGCGATGGACCCCAAAGTGATGCTGTTCGACGAGCCCACCTCGGCCCTCGACCCGGAAATGGTCGGTGAGGTGCTCGATGTGATGAAGACCCTGGCCCTGGAAGGCATGACCATGGTCTGCGTCACCCACGAAATGGGTTTTGCTCGCGAAGTGGCCGACCGTGTGCTGTTCTTCGATCACGGCAAGTTGCTGGAAGACGCGGCCCCCGCCGCGTTCTTCGATGCCCCCAAGGACCCGCGCGCCCAAGCCTTCCTGCGCCAGGTGCTGTAACCGGCCGGGGCGCGTTCAGACCTTGAACCGCCCCACACATGCCTGCAGATCCGTGCCCAACCGGGCCAGTTCAGTGCTTGCCGCGGCCGTTTGCTCACTGGCGGTGGCGGTCTGTTCCGACACGTCCCGCACCTTCAACACGCTGCGATTGATCTCTTCGGCCACCGCGCTCTGCTCCTCGGCCGCCGCGGCGATCTGTGGGTTCATTTCCTGAATCACCCCCACCGTGCGTGCGATCTCCATCAAGGCCTCGCCGGCGTTGCGGGTCAGGCCGACGCTTTGATCGGTCAGCGCACGGCTGTTGTCCATAATGTCGGCCACCTGTTGCGTGCCGTTGTGCAAACCGCCGATCAGTTCCTCGATTTCCTCGGCGGACTGCTGGGTGCGTTGGGCGAGGCTGCGCACTTCATCGGCGACCACCGCAAAGCCTTGGCCGGCCTCCCCAGCACGGGCCGCTTCGATGGCGGCGTTGAGGGCCAACAGGTTGGTCTGCTGCGACACCGACTTGATCACTTCCAGTACGCTGCCGATCTTCTGGCTCTCCCGTTGCAGCCCCAACATGGCCTGGCTGGAGCGCGCCATTTCATGGGCCAGATGCTCGATCTGCGCCACGGCATCCGTCACCACTCGGTCGCCCAGCTCGGTTTGCTGGTTGGCCTGCTTGGCGGCGATCGACGCCTGTTCAGCATGCCGCGCCACTTCCTGGGCGGTGGCCAGCATTTCGTTCATGGCGGTGGCGACCTGTTCGGTTTCGTCGCGTTGATTGTTGACTCCCGAACGGGTCTGTTCGGTGACCGTGGACAGCTCCTCGGCGGCGCTGGCGATCTGCCTGGCGTTGTCGCTGATGTTGCCGATCAGGGCGCGCAGGTTGAGCGTCATTTGCGTCATGCTGCACTGCAATTGGCCCAATTCGTCCCGGCGTCGGGTCTGGACATCATGGCTCAAGTCGCCTTCGGCAATGCGATTGGCCACCGCCAGGGCTTTGCGCAATGGCTTGACGATCTGCCCGGCGATAACCCACGCGGCCAAGGCGCCGAAGATCAGCGCGGCGGCCGTGGTCGCCAAGGTCTGGGTACGGGCGTGATCGGCGGCGAGGTCGCGTCGTTGGGTCTGGTCCTGGCTCAACAGGTCGCTCTGCGCGAGCAGTTGATCCAGCTGTTGCTCCAACTGGGCTTGCGCGGTCTCGGTGCTCAGTTGCGCCTCCTTGAGGCGGGTGAGATGGGTGCGGATGCTTTGCACGGCGTTGGTCAGCGCGCTGTTATCCACCGGCAGCTTCGCCACGGCGGCGAGGGTCAGTTCCAGGCTGCGCTCCGCGTCGCTGACGGCCTGGGCGTAGGCCTCCAGCGAATCGGCGGCCCAGGCCGCGCTCTGGGCGCTGTCTTCGGCGTGCCCAATGGCCTGGCGGAGATTCTCGATAGCATCCAAGGCCTTTTCATCCTCCTGATCCGGCAGGTCGCTGGCCAATTGCGCCAGTACATCGCCGATGCGCACGGTGCTTTGTTTCAATTGCTCGCGGGCGTTTTCCCGTTTCTCCACGCGGGTGGGTATGTCCTTGAGGGTCGTTTTGAACGCATCGGACAGACGCGTCATCTCCTGTAAATACTGAATGGACTGGGCGACTTTGAGGCGGTTGGAGAGCTCTGCCAGCGCGGCCTCGACTTTTTCCATGCCGTGGCTTAATCGATCGAGGCTTTTGGCATCGTCCAGCGTGCGGTAAACGATGCGATCGGAGCGCAGTTCTTCGCCGGCCACGGCCAATTGCGCGAGCACGGTGAGGGTTTGCGAGCGGTAAAGGGATGCGGCCAGGGCCTGCCAGCCGGTCACGGCGATGACCAGGCTCAGGGCCAGTACCAGGGCGAAGCCCAGGGCCAGTTTGAGGGTGACGCTGGCGTCGCCCAATAGGTGAGTCATTCGACGAAGCATGGTTAACCTCCGACAAGTGAACGAGGGACGTTCGTCAACGTATCGGCGCACCACGGGCGCGCTAACGCGGTGAACTGAGTTCAACGCTAGTTCTGTTGTCGGTGGGGAGAGCCTGAAAAACTCGTAGGAAATTTCACAGGCTGACAACGGCGACCCGAGGCAGGTCGCCGTGACACAGGGGGGTCAGACGCGGAAGCGGCCGACCAGGGCTTGCAGGTGGGTGCCCAGGCGCGCGAGTTCGGTGCTCGACGTGGCAGTCTCTTCGCTGGCGGCGGCGGTCTGTTCCGAGATGTCGCGCACGTTCAACACGCTGCGGTTGATCTCTTCGGCCACGGCGCTCTGCTGCTCGGCGGCGGTGGCGATCTGGGAGTTCATCGCCTGGATCGTCGATACGGTACGGGTGATGCTGGCCAGGGCACTGCCGGCGCGGCGGGTCAGTTCGACACTGCTGTCGGTGAGGCCGCGGCTGTTGTCCATGATGGCCGCCACCTGCTGAGTGCCGGTTTGCAGGCCGGCAATCAGCTCTTCGATCTCTTCGGTGGACTTTTGGGTGCGCTGCGCCAGGCTGCGCACTTCATCGGCCACCACGGCGAACCCGCGCCCGGCTTCACCGGCCCGTGCCGCTTCAATCGCGGCGTTGAGTGCCAACAGGTTGGTTTGCTGGGCCACGGACTTGATCACATCGAGCACGCTGCCGATCTTGTCGCTTTCGCGCTTGAGGTCGCCCATGGCCTCGGTGGAGTTGCCGACCTCGGTGGCCAAGCGCTCGATCTGAGCAATCGCCTCGCCCACCACCTTGTCGCCCTCACGGGCCTGCTGGTCGGCGGCCACGGCGGCTTCGGAGGCTTCCTCAGCATTGCGCGCCACTTCCTGCACGGTGGCAGCCATTTCGTTCATGGCGGTGGCCACCTGATCGGTTTCGACCTTCTGGCTGTTGACCCCGGCACTGGTCTGTTCGGTCACGGCGGACAGCTGTTCGGCGGCGCTGGCGATCTGGGTCACGCCATCGCTGATGCCGCCGATCAACTCACGCAGGCCCACGGTCATGCTTTGCATGGCCCGTTGCAGTTGGCCCAGTTCGTCCTGGCGCAGCGAGGTCAGGTTGTGGCTCAAGTCGCCCGAGGCGACGCGCTCCGCGACTTTGAGGGTCTGCTCCAGCGGGAGGATGATCTGGCGAGTGATGGCCCATGCGGCCACGAGACCGAAGATCAGTGCCAGGATGGTCGCGAGCAGCAACAGGTTTTTTGCGTGGGCGGCGTCGGTGTCGCGCACGACAGTCTGAGAGTCAGTCAGTTTGTTGCTGCGATCAATCAGGATATCGCCTTGGGCGCCCATGATTTTCAGGGCAGCAGCGCTGGCCAATTGGGAGTCCCGGAATTGGCTGACCGCTGCGCGGTAGGCTTGCAACGAGACGCTGGCCTGTCCCAGATTGTTCGAGAATTGATCGCCAATCTGGCCGTTGAGGCTGGCAATTTTCTTGAGGGCGTTATCAATGGCATCCAGCGCGGGCTGTTCGGCTTCGACTTTGCCGCTGTAGGTGTAGCCACGAACCTGGAAGCGGGCCTGCTGAATCAGCTTGCTCAGTTCGACGATGCTGTTGAACTGGCTGACGCTGTCGCCTTGCAATAGAGCCTTTTCAACTTCAGCGACCTTAGCCACCGCGTTGTCGGCGGTATCGCCCAGCTTGCTACGGGCGTTCTCTCGGTTGGCACCGGCTTGTGCCATGGCCTCAAAGGCGCGTTTGTAGGTTTCGACCGCTGCTAGTTGGTCTTCGATCAAGGCGATATCGGCGGGTTGTTCGATCAGTGTGCGCGCGGTTTTAAGGCCGCTGTCCAGTTGCCCCAGCAGCCCGCTGACGGCGGTGGTTCCCTGTTCGCCGCGACGCATTTCATAGTCCAGGCGCGCAATGCGCAAGTCCTTGGTCAAGTCATTGAGGCTGGCGATATAACCCAGTTTGTCCCCTCGGCTGATTACCCCCGACAGCCCGGTCCAGCCAGTGAGCATGATCAATAGGGTCAGCAGCAGCACCAGGCCAAAGCCTACCGCCAGCTTGGTTTTGACACTGACATTCCCCAGTTTTTCGGCTAACCAACGATACATGCTGCAAACTCCCCTGGAACAAGGCTTGGACTTATCCAAGCCTTATCGGCTGCCTAGGGCGTTTCTGTAGGAATCAGCAGTTGGGGGCGTCAGAACAGGCGGGCAAGGAGAGCCGTCACGGCCGTTTCGACGCGCAGGATACGTGCACCGAGTTGCACCGGTTGCAAGCCGGCCTTGGTCAGCAATTCCACCTCGTAGGGGATCCAGCCGCCTTCCGGTCCAATCGCCAGGGTGACCGGTTCATCCAAGCCGCGCGGGCAGGCCGGGTAATCCCCCGGATGACCGATCAGGCCCAAAGTGCCCTCGGTCATGGCCGGCAGACGGTCTTCAACGAACGGCTTGAAGCGCTTTTCGATGATGATCTCGGGCAGCACGGTGTCGCGGGCTTGCTCCAGGCCCAGGATCAGTTGCTCACGGATCGCCTCGGGCTCCAGGAACGGGGTCTGCCAGAAACTTTTCTCTACCCGGTAGCTATTGACCAGCACCACCTTGGGCACACCCATGGCCGCCACGGTTTGCAGCACTCGGCGCAGCATCTTCGGGCGGGGCAGGGCCAGCAATAGGGTCAGGGGCAGTTTGGCCGGCGGCGGCAGGTCGAAGCTGACCTGTAACTCGGCCTCGGCGGCCTCAAGGCGCAGCAGGTGCGCATTGCCCATCAGCCCGCCGATGCGGCCGACGCGCAGGTTGTCGCCCACCGCCGCGCGGTGGACGTCCTGCATATGCACCAGGCGTCGATCCCGCAGGATCACTCGGTCGGCCGCGATAAAGTCGGCGTCTTCCAGCAGCAGCAGGTTCACGGCTGGGTCGCTGGCGGCTGGTCGTCGTCGGCGGGTTGGTCATCCGGGTGGTCGCTGCGCTTGCTGATCAGGCCGCTGAACAGGATGCCGATCTCGAACAGCATCCACATCGGCACGGCCAGAAGGGTCTGGGAGAAGATGTCCGGCGGGGTCAGGATCATGCCGACCACGAAGCAGCCGATGATCACGTACGGGCGGATTTTCTTCAGGTACTGCACGTTGACCACGCCGATCCATACCAGCAGCACCACCGCCACCGGGATCTCGAAGGCCACGCCAAAGGCGAAGAACAGCGTCATCACGAAGTCGAGGTAGCTGGTGATGTCGGTCATCATCTCCACGCCGGCAGGTGTGGCGGCAGCGAAGAATTTGAAGATCAGCGGGAACACCAGGAAGTAGGCGAAGGCCATGCCGGTGTAGAACAGCAGGATGCTCGACACCAGCAACGGCACCGCGATGCGTTTCTCATGCTTGTACAGGCCCGGAGCGATAAAGCCCCAGATCTGATGCAGGATCACCGGGATCGCCAGGAACAGCGAGACCATCATCGTCAACTTCAACGGCGTGAGGAACGGCGAGGACACATCGGTGGCGATCATCGTCGCGCCGGCCGGCAGGTACTGGCGCAACGGCGTGGAGACGAACGTGTAGATCTGCTGGGTAAAGGCGAACAGCCCGGCAAAGATGATGAAGATCGCCGCTACGCAACGCAGCAGGCGGGTACGCAGCTCGGTAAGGTGCGAGACCAGCGGCATGTGCTGGTCGTTTTCCGGTTTATCAGCGCTCATGGGGCTCGCGGCGGCAATGTAGGGTCATGGGGAGCGGGCGACGCGGTGGGCGCCGGTACTGGCTCTGGCGGGGTTGGAGCGGTGTCGGCGGCTGGGGCTGGTGCAATGCTGTGTTCAGCCACCGGCTCCACCGGTTTGGCCGGCTCCTGCACGGGCGACAGGATCTTGCGCGCCTCTTGCTCCAACGACAGGATGTGTTCGTTGTGCAGTTGCCGGCGGATCTCGTCCGCGCCGATTTCCCGTTCAACTTCCTGTTTGATGGCGTTGAAACTGCGTTTCAGGCGCCCGATCCACAGCCCGGCCGTGCGTGCGGCACCGGGCAGGCGTTCCGGCCCCAGCACCAACAGGGCCACGAGGCCGACGAGGAGCAGTTCAGAGAAGCTGATACCAAACATTAGTCAGTGCTCACGAGTCTTTGCGGGTCGGCTCTTCGACTTTTTCAGCCTGCACGTCGAAGGTGCGACGCTCGGTGATCGGCTGGGCGGCCTGGGGGTGCACAGGCTGGGCCGGTGGCACCGGATTGGCCGCAGGGTCGGCGGGTTTTTCGTCGTCGTTCATGGCCTTGCGAAAGCCCTTGATCGACTCGCCCACGTCGGTGCCGAGGTTTTTCAGTTTCTTGGTGCCGAACACCAGCACCACTACCACCAGAATGACGATCCAGTGTTTCCAGTCAAAAATGCCCATGCTGCAAATCCTCTAATCAACGTTATTCAAGCGGACGGGCGCGAGGCCTTTTCGGCGTGCCCGGACAGGCCGAAGCGACGGTCCAGTTCATCCAGCACGGCCTGCGGATGCTGCCCCAGTTGGGCGAGCATGACCAGGCTGTGGAACCACAGGTCGGCGGTCTCGTAGATCACATCGCTGCAGTCGCCACTGATCTGGGCGTCCTTGGCGGCAATGATAGTCTCGACCGATTCTTCGCCGAGCTTCTCCAGGATCTTGTTCAAGCCCTTGTGGTACAGGCTGGCTACGTAGGAGCTGTCGGCGTCCGCACCTTTGCGGTCCTCCAGCACCTGGGCCACACGGTTCAGGGTATCGCTCATGTTCAGTGTCCTGCGGAGTAAATGGCGTGCGGGTCTTTAAGCACCGGTTCGACCACTTTCCACTCGCCGTCCTCGAACACGCGATAGAAGCAGCTGTGACGGCCGGTGTGGCAGGCAATGCCGCCGATCTGCTCGACTTTCAGGATGATGACATCCCCATCGCAATCCAGACGCAGCTCGTGCAGGGTCTGCACATGCCCGGACTCTTCGCCCTTGCGCCACAGTTTGCCACGCGAACGTGACCAGTAGATGGCGCGCTGCTCAGCGGCGGTGAGGCTCAGGGCCTCGCGGTTCATCCAGGCCATCATCAGCACGCGCCCGGTCTTATAGTCCTGAGCAATGGCTGGCACAAGGCCGTCACTGTCCCATTTGATTTCGTCCAGCCAGTCTTTCATGTTCGGCTCCGGCAATTTGCAACAGTGTATAACTGGATCGGCTATCGCCGCACAATCAGATAAACACCCACGGCGACCATGATCCCGGCCGGCCAATGGCCCAATTGGTTTAGCGGCCCGCCGATCGCCAGCATCACGCCACCCACCAGATGCGCCGCGCCCAATAAGCGCAGGAACCAGTCGTCCTTGCGTTTTTGCCACGGTGGCGCGGGGTCTTTGGCGTGGGGTTGGGACATGCGCTCAAGCAGGTCACGGGTCATATTGGCCAGGTGCGGCAGCTGTTCGAACTGGCTGTGCAGGTTGCCCAGCATGGTCTTTGGACTCATGCGCTCGCGCATCCAACGTTCCAGGAACGGCTGCGCGGTATTCCACAGGTCGAGGTCCGGGTACAGCTGGCGGCCCAGGCCTTCGATGTTGAGCAGGGTTTTTTGCAGCAGGACCAACTGCGGCTGCACTTCCATATTGAAGCGCCGCGCGGTCTGGAACAGGCGCATCAGTACCTGGCCAAATGAAATATCTTTTAATGGTTTTTCAAAGATCGGCTCGCACACGGTACGGATCGCCGCTTCGAATTCATTGAGCTTGGTCTCCGCCGGCACCCAGCCCGAATCGATGTGCAATTGCGCCACGCGGCGGTAGTCGCGCTTGAAGAAGGCGAACAGGTTGCGCGCCAGGTAATCCTGGTCTTCCGGAGTGAGGCTGCCGACGATGCCGCAGTCGATCGCGATGTACTGCGGGCTCCACGGGTTGACGGTGCTGACGAAGATATTGCCCGGGTGCATGTCGGCGTGGAAGAAACTGTCGCGGAACACCTGGGTGAAGAAAATCTCCACGCCGCGTTCGGCGAGCATCTTCATGTCGGTGCGCTGGTCGGCCAGGGTGGCCAGGTCGGTGACCTGCACGCCATAGATGCGCTCCATCACCAGCACTTTAGGGCGGCACCAGTCCCAATACACTTGCGGCACATACAGCAGTTGCGAGCCTTCGAAGTTGCGCCGCAATTGGCTGGCGTTGGCCGCTTCACGCAGCAGATCGAGTTCGTCGTAGATGGTTTTTTCGTAGTCGGCGACCACGTCCACCGGGTGCAGCAAGCGTGCATCGGCGCTGAAACGCTCGGCGGCGCGAGCGAGGATAAACAGCCATGCCAGGTCCTGGCCGATGATCGGCTTGAGGCCCGGGCGAATCACCTTCACCACCACTTCTTCGCCGGTCTTGAGTTGCGCGGCGTGCACTTGCGCCACGGAGGCCGAGGCCAGGGGCTCGACGTCGAAGCGCCTGAACACCTCGCTGATCTTTTTGCCCAGTTGCTCTTCGATCAGCGCCATCGACTGTTGGGAGTCGAAGGGCGGCACGCGGTCCTGCAACAGCATCAGTTCGTCGGCGATGTCTTCGGGCAGCAGGTCGCGGCGGGTGGAGAGAATTTGCCCGAACTTGATGAAGATCGGCCCCAGGTCCTGCAATGCCAGGCGCAGGCGCGCACCGCGGCTGAGCTCCAGCCGTTTGCGGGGCAGCCAGCGCCACGGCAGTACATAGCGCACCGCCAGCAGGAACCATGGCAAGGGCAGGGCGAACAGCAGGTCATCGAGACGGTAGCGGATTACGACGCGCTGGATACGGAACAAACGGCGGACGGCGAGCAGCTTCATGCGTTATCGCTTGGATCAAGGGAACGGCTCAGGCGCTCGAAGCGCGCCTCAAGGCGTTCCAGGTCGAGTTTGGCCTTGTCGAGTTCACGAAAGCGCGCTTGCGCTTCCCGTTGCCCGACCAGAGTGCGCGATTCTTCGCTCAGGTATTCGGCGAGGTTCTGGTTAAGGCTGGCGAATCCCTGCTGGTACCAGCGCGTGCGGCTGCGCACGTGACCGCTGATCAACTGGGTGGCGACGGGGCCGATCCAGCGCGAGAGTTCGTATTCCCAGTCCAGTTCCAGATCCTGCAGCACGGCGGCCAGGTCCATCAGCACCGCGCTGTCGCCTTCCAGCTCAACTTCGGTGCTGTGCAGGATGGCGGTCTTGTTGCGGCTCAGCGCCAGGTGCAGCAGGCTCGATGCTGGCGCACGCAGGGTGCAGTCGGCGTCGGCGGCCCACTGGGTCGCCAGCATCAGGCCTTCATCGCTGGGCAGGATAAACAGCTGCAAGGCGGGGCTGCGGCAGTCGACGGCGATGACGTTGCCGTTAAGGTGTGCGAGCCGCGCCAGGGCAGTGCTGTCCAGGCGCAGCACACGGTTGAGGCCGTGTTCGACGCTGGCGAGAAGACCTTGCAGCAGCATCAGGGCTTGATGCCGCGGTGCAGGGCGACGATGCCCGAGGTCATGTTGTGGTAAGTCACACGGTCAAAACCGGCTTCCACCATCATCGACTTCAGGGTCTCCTGGTCGGGGTGCATGCGGATCGATTCGGCCAGGTAGCGGTAGCTCTCGGCGTCATTGGTGATCAGCTTGCCCATCAGCGGCATGAAGGCAAAGGAGTAGGTGTCGTAGACCTTGGACATCAGCGCGTTGGTCGGCTTGGAGAACTCCAGCACCAACAGGCGGCCACCCGGTTTGAGTACGCGCAGCATCGAGCGGATCGCGTCTTCTTTATGGGTCACGTTGCGCAGGCCGAAGGCGATGGTCACGCAGTCGAAATGGTTGTCGGGGAACGGCAGCTTTTCAGCGTCGGCCTGGACGAATTCGATATTGCCGGCCACGCCTTTGTCGAGCAGACGGTCACGGCCGACCTTGAGCATCGAACCGTTGATGTCCGCCAGCACCACCTGGCCAGTCGGGCCGACGAGCTTGGAGAACTTGGCGGCCAGGTCGCCCGTGCCGCCGGCGATGTCCAGCACGCGATTGCCGGGGCGTACGCCCGACAATTCGATGGTGAAGCGCTTCCACAAGCGGTGCATGCCGCCGGAAAGCACATCGTTCATCAGGTCGTACTTGGCGGCTACAGAGTGGAACACCTCAGCGACTTTTTCCGCTTTCTGGCTTTCCGGGACGTTCTTGAAGCCGAAGTGAGTGGTGGGTTCGGCATCGCTGCCTTTGCGCTGATCAGTCATATCGCTGTCACCAAAAGAGAATGCGGCACATGATAATCCCCAAGGCTTGCTTTGTCTTGGCAAGGCTGCAGGTAAGATAGAAGGGCGCCGAGACGTTTTGCCGCATTCACGTTGTGCAAGTCTCTATTTTTCAAGTCTCTGCAAGAGGAATCATCGCAATGGCCCGTATCACCGTTGAGCGTGCACACTCCCTGGGTAAAGAAGGCGCACGGGCAAAGGCCGACAAGTTGGCGAACAAACTCAAGGAAAAATATGGCCTGGAGTCGTCATGGTCTGGCGATACCTTGAGCCTCAAGCGTTCCGGGGTTAAAGGCACCGTACTTGTGGCTGACGATTCGCTGCGTATCGATGTGGAACTTGGCCTATTGATGTCCGCCATGAGCGGCACCCTCAAGTCCGAAATCGAAAAAGCCCTGGACAAAGCCTTGGCCTGACTTCTTAGGGTTAGGGTGCCGATTCTAATTTTTCCTCCTACTTTGTGCCCAAGCCCACAACTCCTGCGGGCCGTTCCTCCCCCCTATTCTGTGTGAGGTGCACCATGGCCAACGTTATCCTGAAGAAAAAAATCGACACTCCAACCCGCGCCCTGAGCGATGTTAAATCCTACGCGCGCAAGATCTGGCTGGCGGGCCTGGGGGCCTATGCGAAGGTCGGCAGTGAGGGCAGCGAGTATTTCAAAGAGCTGGTTAAGAGCGGTCAAGATATTGAAAGTAAAGGCAAAAAAGTTGCCGTTGAACAACTTGATGCCGCCAACAGTCAGATTGACCAAGTAAAGAGTAATGTCACTGCGGTCAAAGGTCGGGTAGAAGTTCAGCTGGATAAAGTTGAAAAAGCTTTTGATACTCGCGTTGCAAGTGCCTTGAATCGAATCGGCATTGCGTCTAAACATGACGTGGAGACACTCTCTGCTAAGCTCGAAGAGCTGACGGCATTGCTCGAACGTGTCGCGCGTAAACATTAAGGAGACAACGGGATGGCTGTTAAAAAGAATACTCAGAAAGAAGGCAGCTCGTGGATCGGGGAAGTTGAAAAATACTCCCGTAAGATCTGGCTTGCTGGTTTAGGCGTGTACTCGAAGGTCAGCAGTGATGGCGGCAAGTACTTCGAGACCTTGGTTAAAGACGGCGAAAAAGCCGAGAAGTTGACCAAGACCACCGTTGGCAAGAAAGTCGATGCGGCCAAGGCCAGTGCAGGTTCGGCCAAGGCAAGCATTTCCGACACCTGGGGCAAGTTGGAAGAGACCTTCGACAAGCGCCTCAACAGTGCCATTTCGCGCTTGGGCGTACCCAGCAAAGCGGAGCTGAAGACGTTGCACAGCAAGGTCGACACGCTGACCAAGCAAATCGAAAAACTCACCGGCGCTAAAGTGGCACCCGTGAAAACCGCCGCCGCCAAACCTGCGGCCAAAACCGCAGCGGCTAAACCGGCCGCAAAAACTGCCGCCAAGCCATTGGTGAAAGCCGCCGCCAAACCTGCAGCAAAAACCGCGGCCAAGGCGCCGGCGAAAGCGGCGGCCAAGCCTGCGGCCAAAACCGCAGCAGCCAAGCCGGCTGCAAAAGCCGCCGCTAAACCGGTCGCTGCCAAAGCGGCTGCCAAGCCTGCGACCAAAGCCGCCGCCAAGCCTGCAGCCAAACCAGCAGCTAAGGCTGCGGCGAAACCGGCCGCCAAGCCTGCGGCGAAAACCGCAGCGGCCAAGCCCGCCGCCAAACCTGCTGCCAAGCCCGCCGCAGCGAAGAAGCCCGCCGCCGCCAAAAAACCTACGGCCGCCAAACCGGCAGCGGCAACCAAACCTGCAGCTCCAGCATCCACCGCCTCTACAGCCAACTCGGTCTCCGCGCCGACGCCGGCTGCCGCTACCCCGACTGCAACGCCGGCTACCCCGACGCCTTCCAGTCAGTCCTGATTTTTCCGGGACATCCAAAAATACCCGGCCTGCGAAGGTCGGGTTTTTTTGTACCCGCTGATTTTTACCGGCAACAACGCCAGCGCCATCAGTTGTAAGTGATCGAAACGGTAACGGCGCTGGCCAGACTGCCGTGGGTGAGGGGTTCCCCGGTTTTGTGGTACGCCGCCGTCAGCGGCATCACTGCTTTATTGCCGGCAGTTGCGATGCTACGGCTGCGCTGGTCCACGGTGCCGTTAGCGGGGATGGTATACGCGGGGGAGCCGCGATGTATGAGCTGCAGGGCTGTTCCCCCCGAGGTCCCGGTATTGGAAAACAGTTGGGCGTTACCCGTTGAAGGGGTGCCGGAGAACAGAAAAACCACAGTGTTGATATCCGACTCGCAGTCGGCGGAAATCTCGAAATCAAACGCGCCCGTACTGGCCGTCGCATCGAAGTCCGAGACCTTGATGGTGGGCAAGGTAATGGTGCGGTTCTCATCGCCGGCCGCCAGGTTGCAGGTGCCGGCGTTGATCTGGCCGACAAAAGTCAAAGTCCCCGTGGTGGCGGCCTGAACCCCATGGCTGGCCACGCCCACAGTGATTGCCAGCCAAACCGCCGGCGCGCGAATGTTCATCGCATGATCCTCAATCGGTCAGTCATAGGTGATGTGTACGGTCACGGTGCTGATGAAGGTGCCTTGAGTGACCGTGCCGTTCTTGTGATAAGCGCTACCGAGTGGCAGCACGGCGCGGTTGCCCGAGACCGCCAGCGTGCGTGTGTCTTCGGTGCCGTTGGCGAGAATGTTCTGCACCCCGCCGCCGAGGCGTGAGTACAGCCAGAGCGCAACGCCTGCGGCGGTGCCCGTGTTGGCGAAGATCCGATCATTGCCCGGTGCCGGTGCCCCGGAAAAACGGAACGTGACGTTCATGGCGTCGCTGCATTGCGCGGTCAACTCGAAATCCCGTCCGCCAACGACCGTCTGAGTGTCGAATGCACGGACTTGCACCGGCTCGAACAGGATCGTGCGGTTGACGTCACCGGCGTCCAGGTTGCAGGTAGGCGTAGGGGCGACAAAACGCACCGATGTATTGAGCAGCAAGTGAAAGCGGCCTTTGCCGCCGTCCCAACGATCTTCAACCAGGCTTCCACTGGTCAGCGTGCCGCTGGTGACGGGGCCGGTCTTGAAGAACAACGCCTCCGCGCTGACATTGCTGTACAGCGGCAACGCATTGCTCTGACTGAACGGGGGCGAGGTGTGCAGTTGATGGGGGTAAACCAGTCCCCTGTGATTACGCACCAGCACGCGTATGCCGACCCCTGGCACACCGGTGTGATACGCCGTGACGCCTGCGCCCGGCACCATCGCCGAGTCGGTGAAGCGCCCGATAATCTGCCTGGGGGTCGAAGTACGGCAGTTGAGTTCAAAGCTGGGCGCGATGCCGTTGAAAGCCTGCCGGATAATCAGGCTGCCCACGGGAAGGCTGGCGGGAACGGTGATGGTATCCGGCAGGGACAGGCCGTGCTCGGAGTTGGGATATAGCCGACACTCAGCAAGCACCGTGATCGGCGCCCCGACTATCAGCAGGAGCAAACAACATCTAACAGTGTGCGTCATGGGCAACCTCGTTATCAGAAGCCGGGTATCAAGGGGCGCGTGATCATGCCGTTCAGCCGCTTGCATCGCGCTCGGCCGCTGGCGGCTGCGCGGCGAGGTCGGCACCGAGCCGGCACAGGCCAGCGTTCAGATGCCGCATGCGCTGCTTGTTCTGCGCCGTGGCCGCGATGGCGGCGTTGTAGGTAAACCAGCAAGTGGCAGTGGCGGTTGAACCCCACTTGACGGTCAATTTGCCCCGCGCCCGGGAGACCCGAACAAACGCCTTTCCACCTTGGCCGACGATCCCGACACTGGCGCCGTCTTCATCGAATACATCCGAACCGAACGGCACTGGGCTGCCGTCCTCGCGCTGTGTGGTGATCAACAAGGCTTGGCCGCTGACCGTCTCGAATTGCAGCTTCACCACCGAGCCGGCGCGGGGCGCGACGTTGCGCGCTGCGGTCTTGAGTTCGACATCCACGGACAAGTCCTTGGGGTCCAGCTCGACCACGTTCTGTCGATAGGGCGTGAGGTGGCTCACCACGGCCTGGCCGTCCTTGCCGACGTGGGCGGCGTGGTTGCCATTGATCCTCGCGCCCTGGGCGTCGGGTGCCTGGACGATCCCCAGGGTGTCGCCCAGCTCCGGGGCGAAGATCAGGCCGTCGGCGTGCGCAACCAGGCCGCCGGTCATGCCCAGCGATGTCGAGCGGTACGCCTCGCTGTGGCCATAGCTGGCGGACAACACGCCATAATCGGCCTGGTATTTCATATCGGCACTCTGGGTGTTGCCGCTGCCCTGGGTGCGGCTGGTGCTCAGGCCGTAGCTCAGTTGATTGTGCTCGCCCCAACTACCGCCCAGGCTGATCCGCTCGCCGCTGTTGTGGTCGCCACGGTAGGCCGTGCTGGTCAGAGTAGGCGTATGCGTGCCGCTGCCCAGCGGCAGGCTCAGGGTCAAATCCAGCTGTTGATCGACCTCACCACTCAGCACATCACGGCCGCGCTGAACGCTGAGGGTGTAGTGGAGGTTTTTCCAGTGGCCGCTGTAGCCGGCGCTGAAGGTCAGGTTGCCCCCTGAACGGTTCCAGTAGTGTTGCGAAGAACCGGTCACATACACCGAGCCGTGGCTCAGGCTTTGATTAAGGCTGATATCCATCCTGTCGCGCAGGCGTGACACGTTGTCCAGGTCGCGTCCGTCCAGGGCATGGTCGCGCAGTTGCGCGGCATCGCCCGCCGTCAGAAAACCGGAGGTGGAGTAACGGTAAGCGCCGAGGGTGAAGTGGGTGCCGCTGTCGGCGAAATTCTTGCTGTAGCGCAGTTGCACGCTGTGCCCGCTGCGCGAGCCATGCTTCGGAATGTCGGCGCTTGAGTGTGTCAGGTCCACGGACAATGCGCCCAATGGCGTGTTGAATGCCGCGCCTGCCAATTGGGCGCGGTAGTCCTCGCCCAGCATCGCGCCGGTGTAGCCAGTCAGCAGATTGCTCAGACCCTGTTGGTAGGTGGCCTGCATCAGCTTGGGCGGATGGCGCAGCCCCAGCTCATCCACCTGGCCGACACTTAGCGTGTAGCGCCGGTAGCCCGGTCGCAGCAAGTGAGCATTGGCGGCGAACGGCACGATAAACGCGCGCTGGCGACCGTCGGCCTCGGTGATCGTCACACTCAGGTCGCCGCCGTAACCGGTCGGGAAAAAATCGTCGAGCACAAAGGGGCCGGGCGCCACGGACACTTCGCTGAGCAACACGCCACGTTGACGCACGCTGACACGGGCATTGGTTTCGGCGATACCGCGCACCACCGGCGCGAAGCCGGTCATGGAATCCGGCAGCATCCGGTCATCGCTGAACAGGCTGATGCCGCGCAGGCGAATGCTGTCGAAAAGTTCGCCGGGGGTATGGATTTCACCGGCCATCAGTTGTGATCGCCACCGACTCAGTTCGCGCTGCACATAGGTGGCGTTGCTCTGATAGCCAGCGGCGCCGAGGCTGTGGCTGTAGCTGCCGTTATGTCGCCAATGCCAATCGCCCAGGTTGAGCCCGGTGTTCAGGCCCATGTAGTGGGAGTCCAGCGAGCGGCCGTTGGTGCGAGTGGTAAAGGTGTTGGCGTTGTAGCGCACGAACGCTGCGTCCACGCCACTTTCCCAGTGCCTGGGGTCGACGTAGCCACGCGCTTGGCGCGTCAGGTAAACCTGGGGGATCTGCAGGTCCAGGCGCGTTTCGCCGATATCGAACTGGCTGCTGGCGCCGGGTAGATAGCTGGCGATCTCGGCGCAACGGTCAAACGGTTTGCGCGGGCCGGGTGTTTGTTGGTCGGCACTGTCGACCTCGATACCGAAGCGTTGCAACGCCTCACGTTCCAGGCACAGCTGTGCCGACGGCTGACCCTGGACGGCGATAAACGTGACGCTCTCGCGCCCGAGCCACTGCCCGTTGAGGTACACCTCTGAACGGTAGGTGCCTGGCAACACGACGTTGCCCTGGCTGAATTTCGCGATATCGACCTGCAAGCCTGCCGCGCCATCGGCAAAGAAAGCCGGGTTGAACTCCACATACTCGGCGCCGTGGGCGTCCATCGCCTCGGCGCTGCTCACCAGCAGCAGGCTACGCATTGTCAGACTCAAACCACGGCGTGCCAGGGGCGCACTGCGGACGCCGGTGGGCGTGATCGCACTCATTGTTAAGCGTTTCCAAAAACAGGTGTTGCTCGGCTCCCGGCATAGGGAGGGTCATGGGGCGACCTTGGCGTTGTGGAGGACCTTCACCCCGAAATCGTCCAGCGTCTGGAATTCCACGCTGGCCGTAGCTCCAGGCGGCGCTTTGAGGTCGGGCAGATCGAAGCGGGTGCGAGCGCCGGGCATCACCATATTGCCGGCCCCGGAGGCAGCGGCTTGGCGCCCATGGCGTTGCCCGGCGACCTGCACCTCGACACGCTCGAAGGTCACCAGGTAAGGAGTCGGGTTGAACACTTCCACCGCCTCGCCGTAGGCGCTCGACACGCGGCGCCACTGCAACTTGGCGGGCGCGGCCTCGGCGCCGTGGGGCAGGCCCGGGGGACGCAGGATCAGCTTGATCCGTGTGCGAAACGCCAGTTGCAACTGGTTACTGGGCTGGACGCCTCGCGCCTGCGCCGGCACCTCCAGCACGTTGAACCAAAACAGGCTCTCCTGCGCTGGCGGCAACCCCTCGCCGGTGTAAGCCACGCGTACGACCTGCTGTTTACCCGGCTCCATGCGAAAGATCGGCGGCGTGACCACGAACGGGATGTCGGCCAGTTCTGGCGTCGAATGTTCGTCGCCGTTGTCGAGCCAGGTCTGGATCAGCACCGGTACTTGGTTCCTGCTTTCAAGCCTGACGGTGACTTCCTTGTGGGACTGCGGATAGATAATCCGTGTGCTGCTGATCACCACGCTCGCCTGCGCCGATAGCGCGACGACCATGGCGCACAGGGCTGCCACGGTGTGTCGAATCGAAAGAGTGGACATGGGCGGTCATCCACCAGACGTGTGGCTGAGGCCCGCCACATGGCGCACGCGGGCGCCGAAGTCGCTGATGCTGGTGAACTCGACCTGAGCGGCGCCGTGCGGACGCTGCTGCAGGGTCGGCAGCACAAAGCGTTTTACGTCGCCGGCGGGCAGCAGCAGGCTGTCGTCGGCCGCTTGGCTCGGTGCCTTGCTGAAGCGCTTGCCGGCGCTGAACAACATCACCGGGCCGAGCGATACGTGATACGGCGTCGGGTTGGTGACTTGCAGGGCAAACCCGCGCTCATGGGGGACCAGCGTCCATTGCAGTTTCGAGGCCGCGCGCTCCACCGGATAGGGCAGAGCCGGTGGGCGCAGGAATACCCGCAGGCGGGTGCGGAACGACAGTTGGATCTGATTGTTCTGCGCGGCATCCACGGCACGCGGCGGCACTTCAAGTACATTCAGCCAGAACAACCGTTCACGCGCTTCGGTCAGCGGCTCGCCGGTATAGCGCAGGCGCAGGGCCTGTTGCTGGCCCGGCTCGATGCGGAAGATTGGCGGCGACACGCTGATCGGCGTGAGTGCGGTGGCCGGCGTCGAGTGTCGATCACCGCTGTCCAGCCAGGTTTGCACCAGCGCCGGGCGGTTGCCACGGTTCTCCAGACGCACGACTACTTCCTGCTGTTCGGCCGGGTAGACCACTCGCGTGCCGTGGATGATCACGCCGGCCTGGCCGGCTGACGTCCACCACGACAACAGACTGAAGGCCCAGGTGACCAGCACCCGTCGGGTTTGGCTGCTCATGGCGTTACTCGGCGTACTCGATCATAAAGCCGACCCGCGTGTTGACCTTGCCCTCGGTGGCCGGTCCGCTCGCATACAGTTGTGCCGCCAGCGGGATGATTGCCTGGTTATCGGCGATCACCACGCTCTCGGATTTTTCGCTGTAGACATTGATCGGCGAGCCGCTACGGCTGGTGACTTCGACCTGCACATTCTTGGCGTTGGTGGTGTCGGCCGGGTCGTCATGACCATCGATGTTCAGGCGTCCGGTAGCCACGTCGATGGCGGGGCTGGTTGGGTCGAACGCGACCATGGCGATGCGCCCGTTGGTGCAACTGCCTTCTCCGGGCGCGCCAATGCGAATGGTAAAACCGGTCAGGTTGGCGCGGCTGCCAGCGGTGGCCAGGCGCGCTGCCGAGACGCCACCCAGGTTGACGTCTTTGACCACCGCGCCACTGCCCGGCGCCGCACCTTCGACCGTGCAGGTCACATCGGTGACCAGCCCGCTGAAATTGATCACGCCGTCGACCGCGAACGCAGCGTGGGGGAGTGCGGCGGCCAATGCCAGTAGGGCTGCGACGGGGGGGAGAATATTGACGTTCATGGTATTTCCAGGGGGTGATTGATCGATAAGGGGCCTCGGTGGATGTGGATAATTTGTATCTAAAAGTTAATGCGTTCTATAGCGAAGCCACGACTTTTAGTTCGAGATAGTTCGAAACGGTGCTGTTTTAATTATGGTTTTTTGCAAGTCTTGTTCGAGCTGTGAAAGTTGCTGTAAGTGATGTCCGTCAGGGGCTTCTGTAGGGCGTGTCGATATCCGTTGTGCGGCGATATTGAACCCTGTGTAGGCCTGGGCTATACCGGGCTGGTAATAAGGGTGGATTGTGTAGATCGTTGCGTTACTTATGCGGGTGTCTGTATGCCTACTTCAACTAGTCATGCGTATACCGTCATGTTGTTGGATGACCACGAAATGGTTCGGCAAGGTATTGAGCTGGGCCTGAGTGGAGCGTCCGATATCAAGGTGATCGGTTCTTTTGCCACGGGCCGGCAATTGCTGGACGCCCTTGCGCGGCAATCGGCGGATGTCGTGGTGATGGACTTCATACTGGCACCGGCGGAAATCGATGGGCTCAGCCTGCTGCAGGCGCTGAACCGTCGTTTCAGCCAGTGTCGACCATTGATTGTATGTTCCCACTACACGCCTGCGACGGTATCGCTGTCGTTGAAAGCGGGATGCTGGGGCATCCTCGGTAAAACCCAGAACTTGACCGAGTTGATCAGCGCCATTCGAACCGTCGCCCAAGGAAGGATTTATTTACAGCCCTGCATGGTGCCGGCATTGCAGGGTACGCAATCGGTGTGGGAGGCCATCAGCCAAAAAAACACCACGGATTTTGCATCGCCATTACGCTTGAATGCCTGCCTTACTCCAAAAGAACAGGAAGTACTGCGCTGTTTTCTGGATGGCATGTCGGTGAACTCGATTGCCGCCAAGTTCTCGCGCAGCGCCAGTACCATCAGCACGCAAAAACAATCGGCTTATCGCAAGTTGGGGATCAGGAACGACAGTGAGTTATTCAAGTTCACTCAACAATTCGGCGCGCTGGGCTGATGCTCACCGAGCAGCGTTAAATGTGATCGTCCAGATAACGCAGCGCCAGACGCTCCGTGGCCTGCCGCGCCGGCATCAACAGATGCGGCGCCACCAGCATCATAATTTGGTAAACGACCACCCGCACCTCGCCCTCGCGATCGAGAATGCGCTGGTAATCCAGGGAAAACAGCAGGGTGAGGGTGATCTGTTCCACCAACTGCCCCAGCGCCTGGGTATCGCTGACCAACTGCCCGGCCGCCTTCAAGCGTGCCAGCAGTGACGCCAGGGTGCGCTTGAGCGCCGTAAGCAGGTTGCGAATGCCCTTGGCCAGCTTGGGCAGGCGCCCGGCCAGGTTTGAGAGGTCCTGGAACAGAAAACGGTAGTGGGCCATGCGCTCAATGATCAGGTGCAGGAACAGCCAGTAGTCCTGGGGCTCCAGTTGCGCGTCGGCCGGTGGGTCGAGCAACGGCGCCAGTTCATTCTGAAAGCGCTCGAACAACCCCAGCACCAAGGGTTCCTTGCCATGGAAGTGGTAGTAGAGGTTGCCGGGGCTGATCCCCATTTCATTGGCCACCTCCATGGTCGACACGTTCGGTTCGCCCTTGTGGTTGAACAACTGCAGGGCACATTCAAGGATACGGTCGCGGGTCTTCATCCAGTCTTCTTAATCTGATCGTTGAGCTCAGCGCACCCGCACATAGGTGCCCGGCGCCGCTTCCATTGGTGGGTAATTCTGGTTGCCCAGGGCGGTCAGGGTTTCGCGCTGCACGCCCGAGCGTTGCTGGATCCATGCCAGCCACTGCGGCCACCAACTGCCTTCGACATGGTTGGCGTCGTAGTACCAGGCGCGCGGGTCGCTGCTTAGCTTGGGGTTTTCGACGTAATTGGCCTTGGGGTTGCCAGGCGGGTTGAGGATGCTCTGGATATGCCCACTGTTGGACAGCACGAAGCGCCGCTCGCCACCCAGCAGTTGCGTGGAGCGATACACCGCATCCCAGGGCGTGATGTGGTCGTTGATGCCAGCCACGCTGAAGCTGTCCACCGTGACCTTTTGCAAGTCGATCGGCGTGCCGCACACCTCCAGGCCGCCGGGATGGCTCAGTGGGTTGTGCTTGAAAAAATCCAGCAGGTCGCCGTGCAAGGCGGCGGGCAGGCGCGTGTTGTCGTTGTTCCAATACAGAATGTCGAACGCCGGCGGTTCCTTGCCCAGCAGGTAATTGTTGATCCAGTAGTTCCAGATCAGGTCGTTGGGGCGCATCCAGGCAAACACCTTGGCCATGTCGCGGCCGTCCAGCACACCTTGTTGGTAGGACCGACGTTTGGCCGCTTCCAACGTTTGCTCATCGGCGAACAGGGTGGCGGGGCTGTCGATCTGGCTGTCCAGCAGGCTCACCAGGTAGCTGGCGCTGGAGATGCGGCGCAACTGGCGCTTGGCTTGCAGATGGCCTTGCAGCGCGGCGATGGTCAGGCCGCCGGCGCAGGCGCCCATCAGGTTGACCTCCCGCGCGCCGGTAATGGCCCGGCACACGTTGAGCGCTTCTTCCAACGCCGCCACGTAGGTGGACAGGCCCCACTCGCGATGCCGCACATCCGGGTTGCGCCAACTGACAATAAAGGTCTGCAGGCCGTTTTTGAGCGCGTATTGCACGAAGCTGTTGGCCGGGCTCAGGTCGAAGATGTAGTACTTGTTGATTTGCGGCGGCACCACGAGCAGCGGCCTGGCGTACTGTTTCTCGCTCATGGGTTTGTACTGGATCAACTCCAGCAGCTCGTTGCGAAACACCACCGAGCCGGGCGTGGTGGCCAAGGTTTTACCCACTTCAAATGCCTGTTTGCTCACTTGGCGCGGCAGGCCATTGTTGTGCAGCAAATCGTCGAACAGGTTGCTCACCCCGCGCACCACGCTATTACCCCCGGAGTTGAGCAGCTCCTTGACGGCCAAGGGGTTGAGCAAGGTGTTGGAGGGCGACACCGCATCGTTGAACAGCGACAAGGCAAAGTGCGCCCGGGCCCGGTCGTCGTCGCTCAGGGTGCTGTCGTCGATCCAGTGGCGGGTCTGTTTCTGCCAGCTCAGATACGCCTGAAGACTGCGCCGATAAAGTGGGTTGAGCTGCCAGGTGGGGTCGACGAAACGGCTGTCGCGGGGGTTGGGCTCATGCACGGTCTCGCCCAGCAGAACGCGACCCAGTTGCCCACCCAGGGCCAGGGCGTGACGGGCGGTATGCACCGGGTTACGCAAACCGTGGGCGGCCACGCTGCGCAGGGTCGACAGCAGGTCGCGGCCCCTCAGGCCGGTGATCGCATTTTGCGCATTGATGAACGCGGCGGGGGTGGGCGCCGGGTTCGTCACGGGTCTTTCTCGCATGAGCCAACACTCCTTCGTCTAGCCATCAACAGGCACGCCAATTCAGAACCATAGTCGGTTCCTGGCAAGTTGCGCGGCGGTGTGGTCCTTACACCGCGGGGCGTGGGTGAATCACTGCGCGCAGGCGTTCCTCCTCCAGGAATTTCATGATGATCGGCGCCACGGCCTCGGCCCGGGTGATCAAAAACAAGTGGCCATCATCGATGATGTGCAACTGCGCGTTGGGGATGCGCCAGGCGAGCATGCGCATATTGACCAGCGGGATCAGCGGGTCATCGTCGCCGGCCAATACCAGGGTGGGTTGGCGGATCTTGTGCAGCCAATGGATGCTGGTCCAGCCCAGTCCCGCGAACAACTGCCAGTAGTAGCCGAGCTTGCCGGCCGAACGCACTTTGCTGGCATGTTCGGCGGCCAGCTTCGAATCGCGACGGAACGAGCCGCCGTAGATCATCGGTGCAATGCGTACCACATGGGACGGCTGGATATAGCGGCGCGGGCTCGCCATCAGCCACAGCACTTTCGGCTTGCCCGGCACCATCACCGCGCCCGCCGCCGTCGCCGCCAGGATCAGCTTCTTGCAGCGCTCCGGGTAGTCATAGGCGAACTGCTGCGCCAGCGCGCCGCCCCAGGACACGCCGACGGCATTCACCTGGCCGTAGTCCAGGTAATCAAGCATGCGCGCGGTGAGCTTGGCCAGGCCAGGGAAGCGGTACGGCCGGCTGGGCGTCGAGGAACCGCCCACTCCCGGTACGTCGAAAGCAATGACCTCCAGGTCCGGGTCCAGAGCCTGCACGAACGGAAACACCAGCTCCAGGTTGGCGCCGATGCCGTTGAAGATCAGCAACGGCGTCAAGTGAGGCTTGCCCGGACGTACCGCCGTGCGGATGGTCTGGCCATCCAGGTCGATGGTACGGAAGATGAACGGTTGCGCCATGCTCAAGCCCTGTGAGATGTGACGGTTGGAATGCAGGCCGAATGTGGGAGGGGGCTTGCCCCCGATTGCAATTGATCAGCCAATGGATCAGATGACCGACACACGGTCATCGGGGGCAAGCCCCCTCCCACGTGTGACCCCATTTCAATTCAGCGTTCGTGTACGTAAGTCCCCGGGGCTGCTTCTGCTGCTGCGTAGGTTTTATTGCCTAATAGCGTCGGCGCCTTCTTCAATTTGCCCGCCCGCTCGGCCTGCCACGCTTGCCAGTGTAGCCACCAGGAATCGGTGTGCTTGGTGGCGTTTTCCTGCCATTGCAGGGCCGTGCTCGCCAAGCCGTCGCTGGTCTGGTAGCGCGCCTTGGGGTTGCCCGGCGGGTTGAGGATGCTCTGGATATGCCCGCTGCTGGACAACACGAACTCCACGTTACCGCCAAACAACTGGGCCGACTTGTAGCAGGACTGCCAGGGGGTGATGTGGTCGTTGGTGCCGGCCAGGGCATAGATATCGGCGGTCACTTGCTTGAGGTCGATCGGCGTGCCGCACACTTCCAGAGCGTTGGGGCGAACCAGCGGGTTGTTCTTGAACAGTTCGATCAGGTCGCCATGGAATGCCGCGGGTAAACGCGTGGTGTCGTTGTTCCAGAACAGGATGTCGAAAACCGGCGGTTCGTTGCCCAGCAGGTAGTTGTTGACCCAGTAGTTCCAGATCAGGTCATTGGGACGCATCCAGGCGAACACCTTGGCCATGTCGCGACCTTCCAATACCCCGGCCTGGTAGGAGTGGCGCTTGGCCGCTTCCAGCGTCTGCTCGTCGACGAACAGCGCCACCTGGGTGTCGAGGGTGGTGTCGAGCACGCTCACCATCAGGGTCAGGGCGTTGACCTTTTTCTCGCCCAGCGCCGCGTAATGGCCCAGCAGCGCCGTGCAGGTGATACCACCGGAGCAGGCGCCGAGCATATTGATGTCTTTGCTGCCGGTGATCGCGGTGACCACATCGACCGCTTCCTTGAGCGCCTCGATATAGGTCGACAGGCCCCACTCGCGCTGGGCCTTGGTCGGGTTGCGCCAACTGATGATGAACGTTTGCTGGCCGTTGCGCAGGCAGAAACGCGCCAGGCTTTTATCCGGGCTCAAGTCGAATACATAGAATTTGTTGATCTGCGGCGGCACCACCAGCAGAGGGCGTTCATGCACTTGTTCGGTGATCGGCTTGTACTGGATCAACTCCAGCACATCGTTGCGAAACACCACCGCGCCTTCGGAGGTGCCCAGGCTCTTGCCCACTTCAAAGGCGCCCATGTTGACCTGGCTCGGCATGCCGCCGTTGTGCACCATGTCCTTGGCCAGGTGGGACAGGCCATCGAGCAGGCTTTTGCCGCCGGTTTCGAAGAAGCGTTTGACCGCCGCCGGGTTGGCCGCGCTGTTGGTGGGGGCCATGGCTTCGGTCATCAGATTGATCACGAAGTGGCCGCGGCTGATGTCCTGTTCCGACAGGTTACTGTCGCCGATCCAGTCGTGCAGTTCCTTGCGCCACGCCAGGTAGGTTTGCAGGTAACGTTTGTAGAGCGGGTTCTGGCTCCAGGCCGGGTCGTGAAAGCGACGGTCATCGCTTTCCGGCCCCAGCGCCGATTTGCCGAACATGACGTTTTTCAGTTCCACCCCGAAATGGGCGACATGCTTGACGCTGTGCAACGGTTGCTTGATGGCTTGGGTCAGCACCATCTTCGCCGAGGCCAATAAATCCTTTTTGCGTAACGCGATGATCGGGTTCAACCCCAGGGTGTTCTCCGAGGCCTGGCGTTTCAAGTCATCGTTGTTCTTGTTACTCATCTACGACGCTCCATTGTCCGAAAGACGAGTACCGGGTACCGCTGCGCACCAAGTTTCGATACACAACACAAGCCAGGTACTGCGACTCGGGTGACCGTTGATACCGCATCGTCAAATGCAGGGAACTTGCCAGTTCCATTGGTTACCCGAGTTTAATTTTTTTCGCAAGCAGGCCAATCATTGGCCACGCGACAGGGCATTCAAGCAGATGAAATTAGAAAATGCTCTCTAAAGAGCAAGACGCCTGACTTAGAGCATCAGGCGTACGACCGACTCACTCGGGTCGCGGGTTTTACCGGCGGCCTTGAGTTCGGCGAGGTAGTCGGCCCACAACGTTTCCTGACGCACGGCCAGTTGGTAGAGGTAGTCCCAGGTGAATAGCCCGCTGTCATGACCGTCGTCGAAGGTCAATTTCAGTGCGTATTGGCCGGCCGGCTCGATCTTGGTCAGCCGAACGTTCAGCTTGCCGAATTGCAGGATGGGTTTGCCGTGGCCCTGGACCTCGGCGGAAGGCGAGTGCACCCGCAGGAACTCGGCGGGCAGCTGGTAGACCTCATCAGGCCCGTAAGTGAGGCCGAGGGTGTTGGAGGTTTTGTGCAGGTTTATAGCAGTAGGAAACTTGGCCATATGAGGTACTCCTGAATAAACCGGCTTAAAAATATGGGAGGGGCAAGCCCCTCCCATATTTGAAGCACGCAGTTCTGTGTGAGGCTTACAGGATATACCGCGACAAGTCTTCGTTCTGCGCCAATTCGCCCAAGTGGCTGTTGACGTAGTCGGCATCGATCTTGATTGCTTCGCCATTCTGCGCACCGGCCATGTCGCCGGCGCTGAAGGACACTTCCTCAAGCAGGCGTTCTAGCAGCGTGTGCAGGCGACGGGCACCGATGTTCTCGGTCTTCTCGTTGACCTGCCAGGCGATTTCCGCCAGGCGCTTGATGCCGTCCGCCTGGAACTCGATACCCAGCCCTTCGGTTTTCAGCAGCTCACGGTATTGCTCGGTGAGCGAGGCATGCGGCTCGCTGAGGATGCGTTCGAAGTCGCCCGGTGTCAGCGCCTTGAGTTCCACGCGAATCGGCAAACGGCCCTGCAGCTCCGGCACCAGATCGCTTGGCTTGCTCAGGTGGAATGCACCGGAAGCAATGAACAGGATATGGTCGGTCTTGACCATGCCCAGCTTGGTGTTGACGGTGCAGCCTTCGATCAGTGGCAGCAGGTCGCGCTGCACGCCTTCACGGGAGACATCGACGCCGCCGGAGTTACCGCGCTTGGCCACCTTGTCGATCTCGTCGATAAACACAATGCCGTGCTGCTCGACCGCTTCGAGGGCCTTGGCCTTGAGTTCTTCCTCATTCACCAGGCGTCCGGCTTCTTCGTCGCGCACCAGCTTGAGCGCTTCCTTGACCTTGAGCTTGCGGCTTTTCTTCTTGCCCTTGCCCATGTTGGCGAACAGGTTCTGCAACTGGCTGGTCATTTCTTCCATGCCAGGCGGCGCGGAGATGTCGACGCCGGACACTTCGGCCACTTCGATTTCGATTTCCTTGTCGTCCAACTGGCCTTCGCGCAGGCGCTTGCGGAACAGTTGGCGCGTGTTGGAATCCGAAGCCTGTGCGGCGTCTTCGTTGAAGCCCATGCGCGCCGGTGGCAGCAGGGCGTCGAGGATACGTTCCTCGGCGGCGTCTTCGGCACGGTGGCTGACCTTGGTCATTTCCTGTTCGCGCAGCATCTTCAGCGCAGCGTCGGCCAGATCGCGAATGATCGACTCGACGTCACGGCCGACATAGCCCACTTCGGTGAACTTGGTGGCTTCGACCTTGATGAACGGGGCATTGGCCAGTTTGGCCAGGCGCCGGGCGATTTCGGTTTTACCCACGCCGGTCGGGCCGATCATCAGAATGTTCTTGGGCGTTACTTCAACGCGCAGTTCTTCTGGCAGTTGCATGCGGCGCCAGCGGTTACGCAGCGCGATGGCAACGGCGCGTTTGGCATCGTCCTGGCCGATGATATGGCGGTTGAGTTCATGGACGATTTCACGGGGAGTCATGGACATAATGTGTGGCGGCCCTCAAGCGCGAATAAGCCTGCGGCTTACTCGGCGAGGTCCTGCTCCTCAATGGTCTGGTTGTGGTTGGTGAACACGCAGATATCGCCGGCGATACCCAGGGCGGTCTCGACGATTTCCCGCGCCGACAGGTCGGTTTTCTTCAGCAGCGCACTGGCTGCGGCCTGGGCGTAGCCGCCGCCGGAGCCCATGGCAATCAGGCCATGTTCGGGCTCAACCACATCGCCATTACCGGTGATGATCAAGGAGGCGTCTTTGTTGGCGACGGCCAGCATGGCTTCCAGGCGGCTGAGGGAGCGGTCGGTGCGCCATTCTTTAGCCAGCTCGACGGCGGCACGCACGAGGTGGCCCTGGTGTTTTTCCAGTTGGCCTTCGAAACGTTCAAAGAGGGTAAATGCATCGGCAGTGGCACCGGCGAAACCGGCGAGGACCTGGCCGTGGTATAGGCGACGCACTTTTTTCGCGTTGCCTTTCATCACGGTATTACCCAGGGAAACCTGGCCGTCGCCGCCCATGACGACTTTGCCGTGGCGACGTACTGAAACGATGGTGGTCAAGGGGAGAGTCTCCACGCAGCGGGGCGAAAATGCCCTGATGGAAACTCATATGGGGG
>NZ_JAEILC010000140.1:0-40357 GCF_016307435.1 Pseudomonas sp. S4_EA_1b
CCCATCGCGGGCTTTTCTTTGCCTGCGAATCACTGTTGGCATTCACTAACCAAAAACTTCGCCTGAGATCGTAAGCTGATGATGACTTAATGATGTAGGGCTTTCTCCGCTTAACGAGCACATTATCGGTTTCCTCTCCCCGGGCTTTAGCCTGTAGTCTTGGTACGCTGTCCCTTGGTCATTCCCAGCCTTCGTTACTATCTTTATGGTCACCGTTACCTTTGAGTTTGTGACTGTATTCCTGAGGTAGTACATATTCCCTGAACGCCCCCATCCGCACGCCTCCTCTAGCTTCAGCTCACTTTTGAATGGCCCGGCACTATCAGTAACTCCTGCCTCCTGATCACCACCTAATACAGCTTCAACATCCTGAAAATCTGACGTTTTGTTCATGAAAGACTCCTTGAGGCTTTGCTGATTCTCGTGATGACGCTAGAAGGGTATCGAGCTACTTCAAGTCATTGACTACAACTTGGTCAGAAAATGGAGGCGCTGAGCCACTAATGGTAAAGTAAGGCTTAATTACGGGAGGGATCCAATGAAAGGATTTGGGACGTTCGCGTTGATAGCCGGCATCTGCTGGCTCATATTCGCGCTGAGTATGGATGTGTCCGTCTCAACCGGCGCGGGTGGCCGGGTAAACAACCTGGGCCTCATGGCAGACCGCCAGGTGCACACGATTGTCGGCGGAGTGATCATACTCGCCGGCTTGCTTATGGTGCTTCTCGGCGGAAAATCCACTGCGCCGCAATCAGCGGCACAGACAGATACCCGCCTCTGCCCGCTCTGTGCAGAGAACATCAAAAGAGCAGCTATCAAGTGCAAACATTGTGGTGGTGACGTGCTCCCAGTACTGTCCTCACAAGCACCCTTGATGTCAGGATGGACTGTGCGGGTGGAATGCGAGCCATGGGCTCACGCAGAGGCAACCCGGTCAGTGAAGCGCCTGGGGCTCCCGACCACGAAAGGATCGGCGAAATACGTCGCTGTCGGACCATTTGCCTCGGAAGCTGAGGCGCTAGGTGCGCGCGACAACATCCGCTCAGTGAGCGACCTTCTCGGCGAAATCCATATTGTGGCACCTGACGCGTAGCTCTCCCGATCAACCTCAAGCCCGCCAAACGCGGGCTTTTTCATGCCCGCCGAAAAATACCTCCTTAAAAATATGCATTTATGCATGAAACTTGCCGCCCCCATCTTGCCAAGATATGTCACCACCAATACTGTACACAAATACAGTATTCGCAAGGAGCGAAGCATGATTCAGGCACCCTACCCCACACCAAAACCGAGAAACTCCTACGAGCTTGTGGGCCATCGCCTGCAACGCATAATTGCCTCCCCCAGAGTGCAGAGGATTCAGTTGGTCGAGGTTTCCAGGCGAGACGATGAAAGCCCTGAAGCCTGGCGCCAGGTCATCCAAGACATCGGCGACACCGCGGGCATAACGGTCGAGCACCTGGAAGACGGCGCCGTCCGGATCGGCTGGCGTGAGTACTGCGATTCCTAAATGAGCTCGCCGATAGGCGGGCTCCCTGCCCCCTCCGTCCCAATCGCCCTATAAAAACCACACAGCGTGATTCAATCATGAAAAATACAAACACGTTACGTGTTGACACAACAAACACACTCTGTGATTATCGCCTCAAGCCAGCAATGAACGATGCCGGCCAGCAGCTAAACCTGCACCGATCTTTAGCGACACACCTTGTCGGATCACCACCGGCCCAGATTCAAAGGCAGCGATGAACCGGCCTAAACGGTTCAGAGGGTTGGCAACTGACCCGGGCGCGCAGCGTAAAGCGCCAAGAACAGTTATCCAGCGGGAGAACAAGCCGAAAGGCCCGCGGCTGGAAGAACATTTGATTCAAGCCGGTGACCGACGCCAGTAGCGGGTCACGGCGGAAGTTTTCACTGATGCACCCAGCTGCAGTTCGGTCGGGTGCATTGGGAAAACAACCGGGAGTCACACATGAAAGTCGATAACGAAGTGATGGCGCTGCTCAGCGCTTCGCGCACCGAAGACAACAAGCTGTTCATCACCGCCGGCCAGCTCGATAAGAGTCTGTATCAGCGCCTCGACAAAACTCTGAAGGCTGCGGGCGGCAAGTGGAACACCAAGGCAAAAGCGCACTTGTTTGCCGGTGACGCCGCCGACGCAATCGAAAACATCCTGATGACCGGCGAGGTTACTGTTCCTCAGGACTTCGGCTTCTTCCCCACTCCACCACACGTTGCAAAACATGCGGCGGACCTCGCAATGATCAGCGACGGGATGATGGTGCTGGAGCCGAGCGCCGGGCGTGGTGCACTGGCGGAGGCCGCCAACTCCGCAGCGGTAGGCGTAATGGTCGACATGCACGAGTTGCTGCCGGACAACCACAAAGCGCTGATCGAACTGAAGCTGCCGCTGTCGGGTGTTTCCGAACCTGGCGACTTCTTGCAGGTCGAGCCTAAACCCATCTATGACAGAGTGCTGATGAACCCGCCCTTCGACAAAAAGCGCAGTGATATTCACCACGTTGTTCACGCACTGAAGTTCCTGAAGCCCGGCGGCCGACTGGTGGCGATCATGCCTTCCGGTGTGACCTTCCGCGATGACGCTCTGACCCGGGACTTTCGCGGGATCGTAGAGCAGCGCGGCGGGAGTATCGAAACCCTTCCAGAAGCCTCATTCAAGCAAGCCGGAACGATGGTCAACACCGTGTTGGTGGTGATCCCGGCCGCAGCCTGACAACCAGCGCCACGACAGCCTGTCGTTAACTGCCCGTTCACCTGCGCGCCGAAGCGCAGGCTGTATCGGTAAGCAGTCTGCCGGCCTGGCGCGGTCGGTTGGGCGCCACCATTGAGCTGTGTATCTCGCTTGCGTGTATCTCACCTCAAAGACTGCTTTCCGATGCGGACGAAATCGCGGGCTCTAACCGCCTAACCTGCATCACCACCGTCCTTTTCGACCTGGCTTCGGCCACACAGAGCGCAGGAGCCGGACAGCGTAACCGGCACCCCCCATCCCACCTCTATTACGTCAGCACTCCTCCCCCGCGCCCATCGGCAACCAGCGGGAGGCATGAGTGTTGACGAATACAGGTGAACAACCCGCCACTTTGGAGGCGCCCATGAACGCAGCATTGAATATTTGCCAGGAGCGTTACGACGCTCAGTTGCCTCCAGAGGTCAGCGAGAGCGACGAGGTGACGGACTGGCTTGAGCATTCGGCGGAGCGCCTTGTGTGCGGAGTCGATATCAAGTGGAAGCGCCGCTACGGCCAGCCGCACGTGGTGACGTTCGACCGGTTCTGCACGGCCCTGCAGGGCTACCTGAACCAGCGCCAGATCGACGGCCTGGACCAGCGTGATTCGTTTGCCCGCCTACTGCTGTCGTCAATGCTCGGCAGCCAGAGCGATGCCCGGGCTCACGCAGCCGACCTGCTGGGCCATCAACGCCCGATTGAAGCGGTCGAGAAGATCGCTGTTGCGCTGCTGAGACCGTATGCCGAAGACGCGGTAGCAGCAGAACGGGAAGAGCGCGAAGACGATGTGGATGCCGACCTATGAGTCCGCACATCCTGATCGATGAGGCACTTGAAGCACTTGAGCATCCCAGCAGCGAGCCCGGCGCCCAAGCCGTCGTGGTGCGGATGATCACCAACATGCTCACCGGCGACGCGATCACCGTCGAAGAATTCAACCACTACTGCCAGCGCCTGCTGAAAATCACCAGGCACCGCAAGGAGGCTGCATGACCACCGCACCGGTTAAATCGTTGATCGACGAGCAGCTCGACGACATCGAGCGCCGCATTGCCATCCTGGGCTTCGGCCTTCCCTTCAACGAGCTCATCGGCCGCAAGCGTGAAGAGCTGGTGCGGGATCTGCCACAGCGCCTGGCGCCAACCATGAAGGGTGGTCGCATCGCGGTGAGGGTTCGGCCTTGACTCCCCACCAGCGCACCAGGCGCATGCTGATCTGGCGCGGTTCCTTCTCTGCCCT
Organism: Pseudomonas sp. S4_EA_1b; assembly: GCF_016307435.1. Taxonomy (NCBI): domain Bacteria; kingdom Pseudomonadati; phylum Pseudomonadota; class Gammaproteobacteria; order Pseudomonadales; family Pseudomonadaceae; genus Pseudomonas; species Pseudomonas sp. S4_EA_1b. Next base: position 3,989 of record NZ_JAEILC010000140.1, read on the forward strand.
CTCCGTCTGCACCTTTCTGATGTTGCTCAGCGCCCTCGCTGATCGAATCACTCAATAACCAACACATCACAGCGCCCCGCAAGGATGGCGCGGGAGTATTACCATGCTCGCAGCTATTGCAGATCGCATCCGGTCTAAGTCCTACGAACTTCCCCTGTCCCGCGATTACGTCCGCCATTGGGGCCTGAAAGAAGCCATCCGGGAGTTGGTGCAGAACGCGCTGGATAGCGAGTCGCCTTTCGAATACGCCTTCGCCAACGGCCAGCTGTTCATCACCAGCCGCTTTGCAAGGCTGGAGGCTAGCACCCTGGTTCTGGGCAGCACGTCTAAGTCCGACCGCGCCGATGCCATCGGCAGCTTCGGCGAGGGCTACAAAATTGCCCTGTTGGTACTGACCCGGAACGGGTACGAAGTGAAGGTCTGGAATGGCAATAAGCAGTGGGTGCCTGAGTTCCGGCATAGCGACCAGTTCGACGCGGAGGTGCTGTGCATCAACGAGACGCCGGCACATAGGCAGAATCAGGGCGTTGAGTTCGTTGTCTCCGGCCTCACCGAGGAAGACGAAACGGAAATCCGGAACATGTGCCTGCGTATGCAGCCGCCGATGAGCGACGTCATCGGTACCAAATACGGCCATATCCTGCCCTCCCGGCCCGGCAAGCTGTACGTCGGCACCCTCTTCGTATGCGACACCGATCTGACCTACGGCTATGACATTCTCCCCGAGCATCTGCAGCTTGAGCGAGACCGCCAAACGGTTAGCGGATGGGATTTGAAACAGGTGTCGAAAAACGCCTGGATTGACACCGGGCGCTTGGATGAGGTGGCGGAGAAGATCGAGGCTGGTATTCCTGACGTTGAATATGTCGAGTACGGCAGTACCGAGCTTGTACGGGAGGCCTGCTACCGGTTGTTCCAGCAGAAGCACCCCGGTGCCATTGCCGTTCAATCCCAGGAAGAACTGAACAACCTGGTCAAGCAGGGAATGACCAACACTGTAGTGGTGAGCCGGACCTTCCACTCTCAGGTTTCAAACTCGACTTCGTACAAGCAACAGGTCTCCCACGTCGTTGCCATCCAGACGCCCAAAGCCGCCTTGGAAGAATGGTATCGCGACAACAAAAAATACATGAGCAGGCTGCCGTCGACTGCCTTCAAGGAACTGGTCAAGCGCGCTGACGGCTGGAGGAATAAGTAATGTCCGAGAACACGAGAATTTGGGACCAGGTCAACACAACCGACCCTGACGCTACTAAAAAATACACTGGCGCGGGTGGCTTTAAGGGCACTGCGATCAGGCCAACCTACCTCATGCGCAAGGCAACAGAGATTTTCGGACCATGCGGTGAGGGTTGGGGTTGGAATGTCCTTGAGGATCGATTTGACGAAGGTGCACCGCTTCAGGCGCCCACTAAAGAGTGGCCAGAGGCTCCAATGATCTGCGCGAAGCTGCACACCGTAAAAATCGAGCTTTGGTACCTGGGCAACGCTGGGCAAAAATGCACGGTTCAGCACTACGGCCATACGCCATTTATCTACCTGCAGCAGGGAAAGATTCTTACTGACTGGGACGCAGCGAAAAAATCGCTGACGGACGCGATCGGTAAATGCCTGCAGCCGTTGGGGTTCGCCGCCGACATCTACATGGGCATGTTCGACGATCCGACCTACGTCGACACCATCACCGAAGAGTTCAAGCTTGAAAAAGCCGAGGACAAGGACGCCGAGATACTTCGCCAAAAACAAGAGCGTGTCGACTGGCTTGCCTCAGCGGTCGAAACCATTGGCAAGGCCGTCACGACTCACGAACTCAAGCTTCTGAACGTGAAATACATCCGCGAGGCAACTCGTCGCAACGAACCCACCTTCATCGCGCGAATCACTCGAGCATTCGAGGAGCGCAAAGCTGTGCTTGAAAAAGGCACGGAGGCCGCAGCATGACCCAACTCTACGCACTCACCGGCAAACTCGCCGAACTCCAGGCCATGGCTGATACCGATGATGAGGGTCTGAAAGAGGCCCTGCAGCACGCCATGGACGAAGTGCAAGGCGACTTCAACGACAAGGCTGACAACATCGTCATGTTGCGCCGGAACATTGAAAGCGACGTGACGGCTATCGACAACGAAATCGAGCGCCTGGCTGAACTCAAGCGGATCAAGTCCAACAGCGTCGCCCAGATCAGCGACTACCTGCGTCGCAACATGGAAGCCGCCAACATCAAGTCGATCAAGCGTCCGCTCTTCACCATCACACTGGCCATGGGCAGCGAACGGGTGATCGTGGACAACGAAGATGCAGTGCCGGACGAACTGACCACTGTGAAGTCGAGCATTGCTCCGGACAAAAAGGCCATTGCCGCCAAGCTCAAGGAGATCCGCGAGCATAACGAAGCGGTGCGCAAGCGTATGGCAGCCGGTGAAGACGCTGAACACGAACTTTTACCCGAACCTACCTGGGCTCACTTGGAGCGCGGCGACAGTTCGATCCGAATCAAGTGAGGTCGGCATGTACGTCAGCAATCACCTCAACCTGGTTGAGCAGCAGCGTCAGCACGCCGACTCAATATCGGAGCGCACGGCGCAGTTTCTGGCGGCTGGCGGAACGATCTACCTGGGTGAAAGCCCGGCGATTAACCCTCCACCGCCGAAGCGCTCCACCAAGATCGACCCCGAAACCATCCTCAAGCGCCGCAAGCCGCCTATCACAGCGGCGGAACGTAAGGCGCTGCGCAAACTCGCGGAGGCGATATGAGCAAGCGCAAGCCGTGCAATCGGCGCGTTCAGATCGAACGCAGCATGCGGGCCCTTATCAACACCAACCATGCTGCCGTCATCAACATTGATCCAAGCGGCCTGCAGGTGATGATCAACTGGAAGAACGGAAAGCAGATTCTTTCGAGAACGGTTTCCGACGCGCTCTGCGATGTTGCACACCGCTGGACGATATACATCGCCAGCATCTGTGTTCGCCAAGATGGCGCCCAGTACATGAAATCGATCGACATCAGACCTGACGGCGTGCACCTGGTGGAAAGGCTTTCGGACGTCCTTGAGCACTTCTATGAAGAGGTGAAGGCCGACTGCAACCCGAATCACCGAGTAGGTATGGGGTGGCTGGCAGTGCCTGGCGAAAAGACGGTAACCGAGGCGCAACTGTCATTCTTGCTGACTTCGGTCGGCGCCTGGCAACAGGTGAAGGTCGACTCATGCGCCGCATAGCCCGCACCCAGCAACGCAAACGTCAAACCTGGCTCGCACTGCCGGCCAGCGGAATAGAAGAGGTAGGCCATGGCAAAGACTGTGCAGGAACGCTCGGCAAAAACTGCCAGGAAGCGCGTGGCGAATGCCGAAGAGGAATTGAGGCTCAGAGTTCGCCCAGGCCCCCGGCAGGCCCTGGCCGATCTGATGGAGTGGTCAGGCATTACTGAGCAGGGCGAGGCGATGACGCTGATGATTCATCACCTGCATGCGCTTGGCTCGAAAGCTACCTTCCTGCTTGATCCGCCGCGCCACGAATTCCAGATATCCGAAAACGTGGCGCGGGAATTTCACCGGAAGAGCTTGCAGATGATCCAGCAAGATCCGGGTGATGAGTTGATCAAGCCAGAGATCAATCCTTTTTCGTAGGTTTAACAGCCGGCATCGGTACCTTGATTTGCATCGGGGGTAAGTTGCGCTCATTTACTTGAGGGCGGCCATCTGGTTTGTGCGCGGGAGTTACAGGCTTATTGGGCATATCAAACACCGTAGTGTGAAGTGAAATATTCTGCGGCCATTGCGGAAGCATTGGCCATGCGCTTTCTTCTTACAGGTATAACCATACTGCCAAATTTGTCCGTCATTATTTTTCTTTTTTGCTCCTTTAGGTCGTGCCTCGCTTTGTTGACCTGCCTGTCGTTCAACGCTCCTTCCGACACGTCGAACCAGCCACGCTCTGCCTTATCCGCGAGCTCGGTCATGGCCAGCGAAGCAGCGCTTAAAGGCTTTATTCGCGACTTATGAGGCATCAACGATGACAATACAGAAATCACCTGGGAGCCGGCGATGATGCTAGCCCAGACTTTCGGATACTGCTGCCAGACCGCCCAAGCGCTGATAGCGCTACTGGAGGCCAAGGCCAGGAAGATCCTGAAGCCTAAATCCCATCTTTCGGAACTGAGCTGATAGAGCATGAGATAGTTCTGGTGGGCCCTGATTTCCACCATTTCGTTCCAATATTGCTCCTGATACATCTTCGCTTCCTTTATTGGCTACACGCCATAATCCGTAACGCCCCAACCTAGACTTAATTGCCATCACCGCAAATGGCGGCTTACTCCACTTTGATCTTCAGCTGTGGCTCTGACTCCATCGTCGGTCGGCCCATCTCTGGGTCGTTCGCGTCAAGACAACGGAATTGCAATTCGGCATTTGCGTAGCGCCCGTAACCCGAATCCCTGGACGCCTCTTTGACTGGCATCAACTGCTTTCCCTTCTTGCCACAGAACGCATCGGCTTCTTGGTACAGCTCCGCTTTTACAGCGCCACCACCAAAAGTAGTGAAGCTACCGTCCTTCGCAATCATGTATGTGTCGCGGCCCATCGGAACAACGCCGGGCCCGGAGCAGCCTGCAATGGCAATAGCTATCGCTGTAGCCAGTAAAAAACGCATTTAAAACTCTCCCTGTAGGTGGTGGCGAATCATAGAGCCATCAAACCGCCACTTCACCAAATTTCACACACAGCCGTATCCGGTCACGGAGGGCGGCGCCTGACTGGAGATAATCCATGGACGACCAGTTCTACCTGCAAGACAGCCGCAGCCACGCCTACGTCGGCGACGGGTTATCGTTCTGGGGCTTCGGTGGCTCTGGGTACGTCACCGACTTGGCCAAGGCCCAGGTGTTCACCCGTGAAGGCGCTTGCGATCACCGAGACACCGACATCCCTTGGCCCAAGGCCTATATCGACGCCAGGGCGCGTGTTGGTGTCGACTGCCAATATGTCACCTTGAGCGAGGCCCTAGGCCGGCACCCCGAAGCAGCCGAGTTTTACATCCAGAAGCCGCAGTGCTGGAACGGTAACAACCTGATTTGGCTTTGTGAGGACGGAGTATTCACAAGCGATCTGTCGAAGGCAGTCGTAGTACCGAAGGCTCACACCATCACCTGGATAGGCAAGCTTGGCTCAACAGGCGCCATAGTGTGGCCCAAGCCATACATCGATAAGTTCGCCCGAAGGCTGGTAGAGCGAGACGACGTGAACATCAAGGAGGCTCTACGGGGAACCGGCATCAAGCTGCCCAAGCCGAAAAAATCCAAAATGATGATGTTCAATTGTGAAGGCTGCGGCCGGTTCATCAGCGACGCCCAGCGCTATCGGGAAGACTGTCGGAACTGTGGAACAAGCAACACACCTTAAGGAGCGTTACCGTGCTGGCTTAATGCTGCCTTGCTGAGCGAATTGTTCAAACTCGGCGAGCATGATAACCGCCGTGAACTGCAGATCCCTGTACTGAGCGGCTATCTCGTCAGTCTGGAACGGCCAGTATTTATCGTAGAAATCTTCCGCAGCCGCCTCAGCTTCCTCCTTTGCGATCTGAAGCTCATGAAGGCCTGCTTCGTAGTTGTAATTACGCATACATACCTCTTTGATCCGGCTCCATGCCGGTCACCCGTAATACCCCATATCAACGAATCACGCCAGCTGGCGAGGATCCCCCTATGTCCGCACAACGACCACGAATTGTTTGCCAGTTCAGCTGCGGCGCTGCCTCGGCGGTGGCTACCAAGTTGGCGCTGGCACAATACGGCGCAACTCACGACGTTCAGATCATCAACGCATTCCTGGCAAACGAGCACGAAGACAACCGGCGGTTCCTACAGGACTGTCAGGAGTGGTTCGGGCAAGAGATCGTGAAGCTGCGCGACGAGAAGTACGGTGCGGACATCATTCAGGTTTTCCGGCGCGAGCGATTCATGAAAGGTCGCAATGGCGCGCCCTGCACCAAGCTACTGAAACGCCGCCTGCTCGATGCGTGGAAACAACCGGGTGACCTTATGGTGTTCGGTTACACAGCCGAAGAGGTGGACCGCCTAGATGACTTCCGTGACCGAAACCCTGACCGCCCTGTTATTGCCCCGCTGATTGATGCGGGCCTGGGTAAAGAGGATTGCAAGGCGATGATCCTGCGGGCTGGGATAGAGCTGCCCTACATGTATCTCAAGGGATACGACAACGCTAACTGCATCGGCTGCGTGAAGGGTGGTGAGGGCTATTACCGGGCGATTCGCGAGGACTTCCCTGAGCAGTTCGAAGAGCTTTGCAAGGTTCAAGACGAGCTTGGCCCAGGCAGCTACCTGCACCGTAACCGCACAACGAACGAGCGGTTTTCACTGCGCGATCTTGGCGAAGGGCCGGTGCGCCGCAATGAAAAACTGCCCGCCTGCTCATTTTTTTGCGAAATAGCAGAGTATGAAATTGAGGGCAGTATCACTCTCCAAACCCAATAAGTCGCGATCGAGCTTTGAACTTCAGGGGCTCGATCAACGCATCTATCGTGGACTCCGCAGACGCTCGATCTCCCAACTTCCAACCGTCCAAGAGAGCCCATCTTTCAAGAGCGTTATCAGCCTCCATTTCGGATCGATCGTCGAACGTTCCTCTGATAAGCAACCGGAGGTACGTTTCGATAAAACTACGAAAACCATCATCATAAGAATATAGTTCATCAAATTTAGTCTTGAAGATGCCTCCCCAGATCTCTGCGCATTCAACCTCAATAGGAGATAGCTGGGCGCGCACTTCCTCCATTTGATCTAGCCTCCTTTGATAAATTCCCACCAGCGGGCTCTCGTTGCCTCCGTCGCCTATCCATGTACTTCCACGAATTTGAGCAACTGATGACTCTGCGTAGCTCCATGTGTGAACAAGCTCATCACGATACTTGCGAAGAATTATCACAACTCTTCGGGCGAGCTCATGGTCTGCTTCGGCTTTAGCTTGTCGCTTCCATGAGTTCATTGTCATCAACGCAATCACTACGGCACCAGACGTAGCTAAAGCTCCGAATATCTCGAAAAGGTCGTGAACATTATTTACTTTCCAAAAGTCACTTGGAGTGATCATTTTTGACCAAACAGCGCCTGCACAAAAAAGCCCGAGGCATAGCAGCCATTCCATCCTGAACTTCATAAACCACTCTTCCCGATAAATCTGCTGATGTTATCAAGCCATCAGCCCATAAACATACCTCAAACGACGCGAACCGCCCCCCACTCTACCGCCCGGGCATGGCCCGGCAAGGATATAACCGTGTCCGAAGTAAAGCGTTGGTATATCGGCGTTTACAACGGTGAGGCCCAAGCACGCGTGTGCGCCCCTCACCCTCATGAGTTCATCCGCGACACAGATGGCGAGACATTTGTGATTGCTGAGCAATTCGACGCCTGTGAGGCTCGTAACCGAGCCCTGCAGCAGCGCCTGACCGCAGCGGATGAGCGGGCGGATGTGCTGGAGACTGCTTTAAAGAAGATCAGCGCTCGCTGCGTGGCTTACATAGAGGCTGAGCGGGAAATGCCAGAGCCATCAGTTGAGGTATGCCAGATGATCGCTAGCGCCGCACTAAGGCCAGCAGAGTCCGCCAAGGACGAACACGTCTGTCCTGGCTGCGGCTCCAAGGGCTGGATGGCGAACTGCAAAGAATGCGTGCCGTACTGAGCTCAATTCGACAGGAGTACATCCGTACTCCACCCGCAAAACCTGTAACCCCCCCCTTCAAAGTCAGCCGCTATAGCGGCAAGGAACCCGGCATGCCTGAAGAAAAGTATCCGCTCGACGTGGAGAGCGTAGGCAGCGACACCTACATCGTCATGAGCAAAGGCCACCACGACTTCACCAAGTTTATGACTGAGGCCGTTACCCAGTACCACGGGTGGTTCCTGGGCGGCCCGCAGCACGTTTGGATCAAGACCACGCCAACTAAAGAGGGCTGTAACTACAACATCGTGAAGGAAGGTACGCGAGGCGCCTGGCCAGCCACTTACTGCTGGGAGTACGCCGACGGCTACAAGGAATGGCAGAAGCTGGCGGTGACGCCATGATCGCCACCCTCTGGTTCGCCTACGTCTTCATCTACAAGGGGCCCAGGCCATGAGAACGGTGACCCGCATCGTTGAAGACCCTGCAGCCAAGTGGGGATTCAGGCGAGATCCGGCGACCTACGAGGATGCCGAGAAGATTACCGGGTTTCGGCTGGATCGGCGCTCCAGTTATTTGATCACCCGAGACGATGTTATCGAGCAGGAAGGCCAGTGCACCGTGGAATGCTCAGGATGCAGCTGTGACTGCTCAAGCTGCAGTTACGGATACGGCGCCCATAAAGCCAGCGGCTGTCGTGAGTGTGGCGGCACTGGCAAGCGCCGGATGTATTTCGGCTTCCCGCCCTCCCCGCAAAAGCGCAAGAACCCCTAACCCCAATACCCCTACATGCCTGCCGGTGAGCGGCGGGCAAGGACACCCCATGTTCGCAATAAAACTCACCCTGCTCATTGTGGGCATAACGCTGTACGTGTCCGGCACCGTCTGCTGGATCTTCTGGATCGCCCCCGAACTGGTTATGGACGGACAGACGTCCGACCTTCTCTACGCATTCGGCGGTACCTGCGCCTGGATGCTGTTCACCTTCGGCATGATCGTTCACATCATCAAGACAGCTCGGCCCACGGCGGGCGCACGGAGAGAGTCATGAATAGAGCAGAAAACATTGATCGCTTCCTGCGCCTCGACGAGGTGCTGCACACCACTGGCCTGGGCCGAAACACAGTTTATCGGCGGATCAGGGAGGGCACTTTCCCAAAACAGGTTAGAATAGGCCCCAACTCGGTCGCCTGGCGCCAGTCGGCAATCGCTGAATGGATGACCTCAATCATGCCCAGCAACGACCAATCAGTACATTGATCAGTACACCAGCTGCTGACAATTCCCCAGAAGCCAAGCAACACAAGCCCTACAGGTCACACCGTGGAAATCTTCAAAGAATTTACCTTCGAGTCCGCCCACCGCCTGCCGCACGTGCCGGACGGCCATAAATGCGGGCGCCTGCATGGGCATTCGTTCAAGGTGGCGATCCACCTGAGTGGCGACCTGGATCCCCATACCGGTTGGATTCGCGACTTTTCGGAGATCAAGGCGATTTTCAAGCCGCTCTACGAACGTCTGGACCACAACTACCTCAACGACATTCCCGGCCTGGAAAACCCCACCAGCGAAGTGCTGGCCAAGTGGATCTGGAATGAACTCAAACCGTTGCTGCCTGAGCTGAGCGCGATCCGTATCCACGAAACCTGCACCAGCGGCTGCATCTACCGCGGCGAATAAACCGGCGCGGTAAAAAAACCACCCTTGCGGTGGTTTTTTTGTGCCTGGCGTTGCACCCTTTCAGCCAGCCCTTTTGCCTGCAATCAAGGAGAATGCAATGGAGAACACGTGGCTGGCCCAGGCCAAGCGCCTGCAAGCGTTGGCGTCCACGGGGTTGCATTTTTGCACCGATGATTTCGAGCGCGAACGCCTGGAAGAAATCGCCCGGATCGCCCACAGCATGCTTGCGCAGCTGGGCGATGTGCCCCTTGAGCGCATCACCGGTCTGGTGCCGGATTTCGCCCAGCGCTATTCGACGCCGATGATTGACGTGCGCGGTGCCGTCATCGAGGGGGACCGGATTTTACTGGTGCGCGAAGCCACCGACGGTTGCTGGGCGCTACCGGGGGGTTATGCCGATATTGGCCTGTCGGCGTCGGAAAACATCATCAAGGAGATTTATGAAGAGGCCGGGCTGACAGTAATGGCGCGGGCGCTGTACAGCGTGACGCACAAAGCCAAAGGCTTGTATCGGCCGGATGTGCGGGACTTCTACAAGTTGTATTTCCTGTGTGAGCCCATCGATCAGTCAGCGCCGGTAGCTGGTGTCGAAACCACTGAGGTGGGCTTTTTCAGCCTGGACGACCTGCCGCCATTGTCCCGTGGGCGCACCATCGAACGCGATCTGCAGGCGGCGTTTGCGTTTCATCGCGGCGAGACCACACAGACCTTGTTCGACTGATCCATTTTGTATCACCCCTGCACCGCTTTCGTGCCCTACTGGGCATGGCGAACAGTGCTTTGAGCTTAGCCCTCCTGTTTGGCGCGCAAAATTGTGCATGCTGCACAACCGGCGCCGTGCGTCCACCACTGCTGTCGGCTTGGCACGCGTGGTGCAATGGGCCTGCGTCACTCATTCAGGGAGCAAGGCACATGACGCAGCAAGAATCCGGCAATGACTACCCCTTGAGCGAAGTCCCGATGCATGCACGTAAAGGCCTGGCGTCCACCGCCATGGTGCTGCTGGGCTTCACTTTTTTTACCGCAACCATGTTTGCCGGCGGCAAATTGGGGGTGGCGTTCAGTTTCACCGAGATGCTCGGTGTAGTGGCCCTCGGTAACCTGCTATTGGGTATTTACGCCGCAGGCCTGGGCTATATCGCCTTCAAGAGCGGTTTGAACTCGGTGTTGATGGGGCGTTTCTGCTTTGGCGAGGTGGGTAGCAAGCTCAGCGACCTGATCCTCGGTTTTACCCAGATCGGCTGGTACGCCTGGGGCACCGCCACCGCCGCCGTGGTGCTCGGCAAGTATTTCGAACTGAGCCAGGGCAGCGTGCTGGTGTTGATGGTGCTGTTCGGCCTGGTGTTCTGCGCCACCGCCTACGTGGGCTATCGCGGGCTGGAGATTCTGTCGTACATCGCAGTGCCGGCCATGGGCATCCTGCTGGTGTTGTCGATGTGGGTGGCTACGGTGAAAGTCGGCGGACTGCAAGGGTTGCTGGCGGTGGTGCCAACCGGTCAACTCGATCTGTCCACGGCCATTACTCTGGTGTTCGGCACCTTTGTCAGCGGCGCGACCCAGGCTACCAATTGGACGCGGTTTTCCCGCTCGGCCAAGGTGGCGGTGCTGGCCAGCCTGATTGGTTTCTTTGTCGGCAATGGGCTGATGGTGCTGATCGGGGCTTATGGCGCCATCGTCTATCAACAGCCGGATGTGGTGGAAGTGTTGCTATTGCAGGGTTTTGCCATGGCTGCGATGGCGATGCTGCTGCTCAATATCTGGAGCACCCAGGACAACACCATCTATAACTTCGCGGTGGCCGGCTGCAATTTGCTGCGCACCAAACGCCGCAAGACCGTGACCCTCGCCGGCGCGGTGATCGGCACATTGCTGGCGCTGCTGGGCATGTACGACATGCTGGTGCCGTACCTGATCTTGCTAGGCACGGTGATCCCGCCGATCGGAGGGGTGATCATGGCGGACTTCTTCTACCGCTACCGTGGTCAATACCCACGCCTGGCGCAAACACGCTTGCCCGCGTTCAACTGGCCGGGGCTCCTCGCCTACGCGGTGGGCACTGTGCTGGCCTTCAACTCGCCGTGGGTAGCGCCGCTGGTAGGGATTGTCGCGGCATCGCTGACCTACATCATATTGAGCGCCCTCCTGCGGGTACGTGCGCCATTGGCTGACGTCCAGGCATGAGCTTGACCGTCGCCGATGTGCTGGCGCTGCCGGGTTTGGAATCCCTGACCCTGCGTGCCGGCCAGACGGGCCTGGATAACCCCGTGCGCTGGCCCTATGTGGCGGAAAACAGCGGGATCGCCGAATGGGTGCTGGGCGGTGAGCTGGTGTTTGTCACCGGTATCAACCATCCCCGCGATGAGGCCAACCTGCTGCAACTGCTGGAGGAGGCCTGTCAACGCCAGGTCGCCGGGCTGGTGGTGCTCACCGGGCCGACGTATATCCAGGCCATCCCCCTGCGCGTGCTGGACGCCGCCGCTGCTGCCGGTATGCCGCTGATCGAGCAGCCCTATTCGCTGAAGATGGTGCTGGTGACCCAAGCCATCGGCTCGGCGCTGATCCAGTCCGAGCAATTGGGACGCTCGCGGCACGATGTGCTGGAGCGCTTGCTGGCCGGTGATTATCAGTCCCTGGACATCCTGCTGCACCGCGCCGCGCAATTGGGCATGCCGCTGACGGGGCACTGGCAGGTCGTGCAGTTGCAGTTGGAGGGCAGTGAAGCGCTGTTTGCCCAGGGCGATGCGGCGCAGGTGGAGGCGCACCTAACGGGGCAACACGACGCGATTGGTCGGCGTTTGCGCCAGTGGTCGCCGACCGTACCGATCCTGGGTCGCGCCGGGCAATGGACCCTGCTGCTGCCGGCGCCGGACGCTGTGGCCGCCTTGGCCAACCGCCACCAACTGGCGCAGTGGTTGAGCCCATTGAACCTGCGCCTGGCCCCGCTCAAATTGTTTATCGGCCTGAGCGCCGCCGCGCACCCGGCGGCCCGCCTGGCCCAGGCCCAGGATGAAGCGCGTCAGGCCCTGGCCGCCGCGCGACGCTTCCGCGAGCGCGCCGGGCTGTGCGTGTACGACGAACTGGGAGTGCTCAAGTTGCTCAGCGGGGTGCGTGATCGCGCGCTGCTCGACCAATTCCTCAAGGAGCGCCTGGGCCCTTTGCTGCGTCACGACTTGCAGCACGGCCCCAGCTTGATGCCGACCTTGGAAGCTTGGTTTCACGAGAATGGTAATCTGATGGCCGCCGCCCAGCGCCTGGCCGTACATCGCAACACCCTGACACACCGAATCCAGCGCATCGAAGCCCTGTGCGGGTTGACGCTGGACAACGCCTATGACCGCCTGGACATCGGTATCGCCCTGATGATCTGGCGGCTGTCTGCCTGATTGTTTTTAGCCAAGAGGAACTTGCCCATGCACATCATCAACGCCCGCCTGCGCCACCGTGAAGGCCTGCATGATCTGCACCTGGAAAACGGCCGGATCGCCAGCATCACCGCACAAACCAACGTGCCATCCCTGGGGACCGATGATCTGGACGCTGCCGGCAACCTGGTGATCCCGCCCTTTGTCGAACCGCACATCCACCTCGATGCCACTCTCACCGCCGGCGAGCCACGCTGGAACATGAGCGGCACCTTGTTCGAAGGCATCGAATGCTGGGGCGAACGCAAAGCCACGATCACCCAGGAAGACACCCGCACCCGCGCCAAACAAACCATCCAAGCCCTGGCCGCCCACGGCATCCAGCATGTACGCACCCACGTCGACGTCACCGACCCGCAGCTCACGGCGCTCAAGGCCATGTTGCAGGTGCGCGAGGAAAGCGCACACCTGATCGATCTGCAGATCGTGGCGTTTCCCCAGGAGGGCATCGAGTCCTACGCCAACGGCCGCGAATTGATGGAGGAAGCCATCCGTCTGGGTGCCGATGTGGTCGGCGGCATTCCGCACTTTGAATACACCCGCGACCAGGGCGTGAGTTCGGTGAAGTTCCTGATGGACCTGGCCGAACGCACCGGCTGCCTGGTGGACGTGCACTGCGACGAAACCGATGACCCGCACTCACGTTTTCTTGAAGTGCTTGCCGAAGAAGCCCGCAGCCGCGACATGGGCGCCCGCGTCACCGCCAGCCACACCACCGCCATGGGCTCCTACGACAACGCCTACTGCGCCAAACTCTTTCGCCTGCTGGGGCATTCCGGCATCAGCTTCGTTTCCTGCCCCACCGAGAGCATCCATCTACAAGGGCGCTTCGATAGCTTTCCGAAACGCCGGGGTGTGACCCGAGTGAACGAGTTACTGGAGGCCGGCATGAACGTGTGCTTTGGCCAGGACTCCATCGTCGATCCCTGGTACCCCCTGGGCAACGGCAACATCCTGCGCGTGCTGGAAGCCGGTCTTCATATCTGCCACATGCTCGGCTACCGCAACCTGCAAAGTGCTCTGGACCTGGTTACCGACAACAGCGCCAAGGCGATGGCCCTGGGCGAGCGCTACGGCCTGGAACCTGGGCGCCCCGCCAACTTGTTGATCCTCTCGGCAGACAGCGACTACGAGGTAATCCGCAGCCAGGGCCTGCCGCTCTACTCGATCCGCAACGGCAAAGTATTGATGAAGCGCCAGCCGGCTCAGGTCGCGTTCATGTAAGCCGGCGCTTCAGACAATCGAGTCGATATCCAGTGGATGTGCCCTGCCCCGTTCGTTGGGCGCCGCCGAAGGGATGCTGGCCACTGGCGGCGACTCGCGGTTTTCACGATGGCTGAACCAACGGTTTAGGCAGCCTTGCAGGCGCACGGACTGCGCATGGCTGCCGTACACATCGCGTGCCTCCAGGCGACGCCAGCGCAGGCTCTCCAGGCGTCGACGGCTAGTGTGCAAGCGGTCGATCTCGGCGTTGAGGGCCTGATGATAGTGTTCGGGGACATGGCTGCGCCCATTCGGCACAGGCCTGCGGTCCAGCTCACGCCGCTTGTCGCGCAACTGCTGACGCATGGTTTCCAGCGCCCGATCCACCAGTTCGTACTCGCGCTGTGTCACCAGCGAACCCTGACTGTCCAAGGCCTGCTGCCAACGCCGTAATGTGGCCCAGGCGGCCGGGATATAGCTGGCGGTCATGAAGTGCTGACTCGCCTGGAACAGTTGCCTCAAGAAATTCTCACGCAGGGGCGTGTCGCCATGCAGTTTCAATGCACGGTTGACCCCGGCCTCCTGAATGGACTCACAACCGGGCTTCCACAGCACCGAGGACGGGGTGCCGTCGGGCAGTGTGATCGGCATGAAATGCTGTTGTTCGCCATGGTGTTGATAAGGATTGCCACCGACGCGCACCAGACCGGCCGCGAACAACAGCCCGCCCGGCGTGGGCGCGCTGAACAAGGTGACCGCACCGGGAACCCACAGTTTGGCGGTAGTGTTCATCCACGGCGCCGGAACGCTGGGGACCGGATCGTTATGGTTGACGATACGGTGATGGACCAGAGCGGATGCACCGGCGACGAATTCGGAATCGGCGGCGCGGGGAGCGCCGTAGGTGTAGAGGAGGATGTTGTAGCGAGCGTCCGGGACTCTGCGCAAGCCTTCTGCCAATAATAATGCGATAGCACCACCAAGGCTGTGACCGCAAATGACGATGCGCTGGCCGTTGTGGAACTGATCGAGATAACGCAAGACGAAATCCCGCATCGCCCGATAAGCCTCATAAAAACCTTGGTGGGCCTTCCCAATACCTTCGACGAAAGATACTTGGTGAGCATCTGCATCTCGCAGGACGTCGGCATTACTGAACGTACCACGCACAGAAATCAGGATTACCTCATCGTGATGGGTAATGAACGCTTGAGTATCGGTGCCGAATTTTTCGTCATCGAAAAAGTGCAAATTTGCGGGATGCTCCTGCTTATTCTCAAGTTCCGGACGATTCTGTGGATACAAATACGGGTCGAAAGGAAGAATCTCAAATCGTTGCGAATAGGGGACCTCTTCATAAAGGGGAAAAAAACGCTGTACCTGTTCTGGATCAATTTTCCAGGCTTCCTCGTAGTTGGAAAGCTGTTCGGCAAATAGATTGCCTACACTTGGATTCAGCGGAAAACGGACTTGATCCACAGGCTTTTTTGGAGGTTCCTGACCAAAATCGCAATAACTCAAGGCCGCCATCAATGACAGCTGATACAGGTTCAAGGCACAAAAGTTGTCCTCACTCGAAAGAGCCGGGCGCAAAGCGCGTAGCGGGCGCACTTCCAGCACCGTGTGGTTGTTGGGAAACAGAACGACTCCCGCCAACATTGGCTCAGGTACGCCGAATCCCAGGTCAGCCAGCATTTTCAGGGCATGGCGTTGCGGTTGATGAACACGAGGAGCGGTTGGGGGCAAATGAGCAACGTGCCTTACTAAATCGCGCACTTCGACTTGATAAAACTTGTCTGCCCGCTGCCGAGCAGGATTGTGTTCAATACGACGACCGTCAGCGGCAGCAAATCGCGTGCGCTCGGCACGAAACTGAAGTTCGGTAATAGGCAACCGATAAGTGGGGCGCCTCATCAACCATTGATACAGCCGCTCTGCCCCCGTGTACAGATCGTCAAAAATGAGAGTGACGGGACCGCAATATATATCTCGTAACTTTGCGAATCCATCTGCGTCAAGTCTGCCCTCATGCTTTTGCCCTGCACTGTCGTAGACCGTATAGGGTAAGCCGCCATAGCTGTTCCCTACTCCAAACTCATCGACCAGGCAAAAACTCAACCAATCCCCCCGTAATGGGCAAGCAGGTTTGCTGTTACTGAAAAATGGGTGCTTCCGTGCATCCAGATCCATAGATTGGCTCCTTAGTTACATGATGGATAGACATCACAGACCCGGCCATCTGGCATTGTTATGGGTTTGAAATGAGAGTTATCACCGTTGCAAAACGCATAAGTGTCTTCGAAACCCTCCCCACGGCAGCGCTTCCAGCCGCCTGGGACAGCGATCCAATTGTTGTCAACAGCAGGTCTTTCAACTTCCGATAAATTCAGCACCATTCTAAGCGTTTTCCCCGACAGGTCATCTCGTTGCGCAAATCCTCCCGCCCGCGTTTTCTGCACTTGGCCGGTGGCGCTCAGTGAATGGCATTTCAGGATTTTCCTAATTCCGTGAAAAGGGCCGACAGTCCGAAACCTCCACTCACACTCCCCTCTTAATTCCTGAACTCCCGAATCAGGCATCCATCGTGTATCAGTCTCTAAACGATCGAGGATTGAAATATCGCCAATGTCTCCCCCCACATCCGTTCTCCGAAGTCCCCATTTCGCTGAAAAACCCAACTCCACACTACGCAACACCAACGGACACCCTTCCACCTTTTCACCCAACGGCAGCTCATAGCTCACCCGGTTGGCCACCGGCTTGTAGTCCGTAAAAAAAACCTTCCGCTCGGGCCGTTTACCTCGACGCCTGGGTAGAGTGCAGGTTTCGCCCGTCGCGGGCCCGTAGTTGGCTGCGGTTTTAAGTTCAAAGTCCGCCGGCAAATCCACTTCCAGCGTAAAGCTGTCCAGCGGTTTCATCGTGCAGCCCACTAGCCCGCTCATACTCAGCGCCAACAGTGCGCACCATCTTCGTTTACTCATCGGCTTTTTCCATTGAGCGCCATTGCTTCACCACCCGTTGAAAGTGGTCTTCAGGTAATTCTCCGGCCATGGGCGGCCAGTGCACCTTGCTGGCGCGAGTGGCTTCTTCCAAGCGCCGTACCACGAGGAATTCCAGCTGTTCCGGCCGGTTCCATTGCCAGGCACGCGCCTGTTCCAACACCTGGGCAAGCCAGACTTTCGGGTCTTGAAATTCGAACAGTGCCGCCAGGTCCTCGCTGTGTTCGGCGAGCAGGTAACGCAGGATGTTAGCGTGCAGAATGGCGTCGGCTTGCGGGTTGGGCGTACTGAGCCACGGCGCAGGCTCGGGTACTGGGTACTCGCCGGGCGCCGCGTTGTCGGCGCTATGCCAGCGCTGCTCATGCCAATAGCACACGCTGATCAGTGGACCGAGGTATGGCGGCCACTGCTCCGGCGCCAAATGGTCGAGGGCCCGCGCAAGGGTGCGGTTGTCATAAAAGCGGTACAGCGCCTGATCCCCCTGCGGCCCTACCAGTAGCCTGTCTCGCCAGTGCTGTGCGAGGTTCGACAGCTCCGCGCTTGCCACACTGCCGAGCCAACCCCAGTTCATCTGCGGGGTTCGTAGAAGGCTGAGCAGCGCGGGCTCGCCGACATGATCGAGCAGCAGGACTACAGGCCCTTCTGCGGCCAAATCCGCCAATGAGGTCTGGGCGTAGAAGCGGCAATACTGCGACACGCTGCGCACCGCCAACAACGACTGGCACGCCTCATTTTTGCCATCCAGCACCAGGCACAATCGCAGCCCCGCCTGCTGTTGGCGAACCATCCAATGGTGAGCCAGGTTATCCATCACGCCGCCCTCCCGTTGATATCGCACACGCCCTCGCCACAGCCTTTGCACACCGGGCAAAAATCCGCGCCCAACTGCTTGGCCAGGCTCATGATCATCCCCTGGGTAGGGGACATCTTCGGACCGTCAACCCGAGCGAGCGGTGCTGCGACATCCTCACCCGGCGCCAACGGCGCGGCCGATCGCGTGATGGCAGGGATGCCACCCACCACAACGGGTCGACTGCTGAAAATGCCGCCGGCCTGAATCACCAGATGTTCACCCCCCGCCTTGAAGCTCAACTGAGCCCCCGCATCGATGATCAGGCTGGCCCCTGCCTTGAGATGAATTTCTTGACCGGCTTCAATGACCAGGTTTTGGTCAATATGGACTTGGCGGCTGCCGTTCACACGCAGGTGGTCATTGGCCTGCAACACAACCTTTCGGTCGCCGGCGATGTGCTGATGCGCTTCGTGTTCCAGGCGAGTCGAACTCAAGCCCCGAATGGTTTCGTGCCGCTCGCCCGCCACCTCCAGGCGGCTGTCATGACCAACCCGTTGCTCCAGATCCCGTTGAGCACGCAGATAAATGAGCTCATCGCCACGCCGGTCCTCCACGAATACTTCATTGAAGCCGCCGCCGCCCGGGGAACTACGGCTACGCAGGACGCTGCGGGTTTTGTGCTGCGGCAAGGGGTAGGTAGGCATGTGCAGCGCATTGGGCACACAGCCGGTGATCAAGGGCTGGTCCGGGTCGCCCTCCAGAAAGGTCACCACCACCTCCATGCCCACCCGCGGGATCATCGTGGCGCCGAATCCATCCCCAGCCCAACCCGATGCCACCCGCACCCAACCACTGCTTTTGTCATCGCGCTTATCCAGACGGTCCCAGTGAAAACACACTTTGACCCGGCCATAGTCGTCGCAATGCACGTCCTCCCCCGCCGGCCCGGTCACGGTAGCGGTCTGGCTGCCGTTGATGGTGGGCTTGGGATGCTTGAGCGGAGGTCGATACGTCGAACGCCAGGGGATCGCGGTGAAACGATTGCGGTAACCCTGAAACCCCTCGGACTCAACGACGGCTTCTTCCAGCACTTGAGGTTGATAGCCTTCATGACGGACCGAGGTGATCAGCCACAGATCGTTGCAGGACGGGTCCGGATGATCCTGCAACTCTAGAAAGTGCCCACTGCGCAGGACCGGCTGATCACTCCTGCCCAAGACACGATGCCGGTCGCTGTGATGGCGCTCCAGACCGCGACGCGCCAGTTGCGCACCGCGGACATGGCCGGTAAATCCTCCTGGATAACGGTAGTCCTCAAGCCGGTGCGCGGGCTCGATACTTGCGCTGTCCTGCAAGCGCAGAGAAGGATGTTCAAAGTCATAGTCGCGCCGCACTGTTTGCCGACTGCGGGTGGACAGGCGCACATCGAACCGCTGGATAACCCGCGTCGGCGCCTCGGGCCCTCCGCTGGCCGAATAATGTTGCGTGGGTAGACGTCGAAATACCGTCTGGTCATCACCGAATACCAGCACATGGGCATGCTCGCTGTGGCGGAAGTGGTAATGAATCCCCTCCTCCTCGCACAGCCGCTGGATGAAATGCAGGTCGGTCTCCGCGTACTGCACACAGAACGTACGCGGCGGATAGATCACCGGGCCCAATTCGAACCGGTAGGCATCGGCCAGGATGCCGTGATGCTCAAGCACCGCGGCGATGATCTGGGGCACGCTGCGTTGCTGGAAAATCCGTTGATCGCAGCGATGGGCCAGACAGGCCAGACGCGGCGCCAAGGTGAGGTGATAGCGGGTCAATCGGCGGCCAGGGTCATCGCGACCGACGGCGTATACCTGACCGTGCAGGCCTTGATCAGCGTCGCCGAAATCCAGGTAGGCGGGCTGGTGCAGCAATGCCTCAAGCTCCAGCGACGGGTTTTCGCTGGTCACTTGCACTTGAATGAAAAACGGTTGATCCAGTACCTCCTGACCGTTGAACGCCAGCACCTGAAAGTCGGTATTTACGCCTGGGAGAATCAATTTAAAACTTGAAGAAACAAACGCGTTAACCATCCGTTGTTACCCGCTTTGGTTATGACCCAACTGAATTGATCAGTGGACTGAAACCCCGCCACTGAACGTCGAGAACCTGGCGAAAGAGTTTGAGCCAGAGCCCTGAAGCTTAGCGATTTCAGGCAAAAATCGACTGTTGAAAAACAAAAAAGAAGTTTCGTACGGAGGTAATGGAAGTGTCTTTTACAAAATAATAAATCGCGACAAAGTACTACTTCCGAAGTGCACGAAAGGGCCTACACCAACTTGCGAAAACAAGTTAATTAATTAAGAAGAAACTGACGCCCACTTATAGACGTCAGCGCAATGAAACCCTCAGACCTGGCGCCGTGCAGCCCCGAACAGACTGACGCTCAGCAACCCATGGTCTTGAGTTTGCAAGCGCACTGGCGCAGTACCACCCGGCATGACCACTGCGACGTCGCCGGCCTCTACCCAGCCCGCTCGCCATGCCGCACAGGCCACCGCACTGGCGCTAGTTCCAGAGGACGCCGTGGGGCCTTCACCCCGTTCAAACACTCGCGCCGCCATACGATTGCCGGGGAGCCTGGCGGCCCACTGCAAGTTAACTCCAGCCATGCACGGCTGCCCGCCACCGATCGGCGGGGCGAAGGCAATGGCCTGTAGGGGAGCGAACAAGGAAGGTTGCTGCATTGGCCCGTTGTCCGGCAGGTCGGCAATGCGATCGACCAATGTCACGCAATGGGGGTTGCCCACGCGCACGAACTGACTGTGGGTCCAATTCGGATTGATGGCCGCAAGCGCGTCCACCTGGCTCAGTTCAGCGTCACCGAGCAGCACCGGCTCTACCCCTTGCGCGCCAACCGCCGATGGCCCGAACTCGGGCACGCCCAGGGTCAACCAGAACCCTGCGGTGTGGTCATGCACGGCGGGGGCGATGTGCGTGGCCACAGGCGAGTACCCGTCGGGCTGGTCATGGTGCACGCGCAACTCACATGTGTCGGTCATCAAGCCCTGATCCGTGAGTGCCTGAGCAAAAATCGTCAAACCATTGCCACTGCGCTCAGCCAGGGAACCGTCGGTGTTAACGATCAACAGGTCAAATGGCGGCTCGTTCTGAAACGGGCCGACCAGCAAGCCATCGCACCGATGGTCTTTGGCATTCGCTGGACGCGGCAGTGAACCCCAACCGCATTCGGACGCGATGGCCAAGGCGGCCCAGGTTTTGCGCGTACGCGCGGCCTGGACGGGGTCGTCGGGTAGCTGAACGCCCTGATGCCGGAGCGCTGCCGGGCCGACCACGCCATACACATTGCCTCGGGCATCGTAGAACTGAGTCATGCTGTTGTCCGGTTTCCGACTTAGGGGAACAGCAGCGTATTACAGAACGGCGCATTTGTGCGAAGCGGCCTGGAGGGTGGTAATCCACCGCGCAAAGCCCGGGGTTCATCACCTTGTGCGGGGATTACACACCTTCCAGAACGCCTCCTACAGAAGCGACAACACCTGTGTGGCGTTCATCACCGATTGCGTTCCAGGTTTGTAAAAAGAAAATTCACGCTCAATGCTGATCGGGGAACCCAGCTCGCTCGCGAGGGCCTGATATGCAAGGATGTCGCGCCGGACATCGTTCGTTGAACGCAAAACCAAGGACTTTTCATGACAGCCATCCCCACCTCAGCGCCCGTGGTTCCCGGGCGACTGGAGCAAATGTCGACCCGCATCGCCTTTTTTATCGCCGGTTTCGGCATTGCCGCCTGGGCGCCGCTGGTGCCGTACGCCAAGGCCCGCGCGGAACTGAGTGAGGGCACCCTGGGCCTGCTGCTGTTGTGCCTGGGGGTGGGTTCGATCATCGCGATGCCGGCGGCGGGTGCGCTGGCATCGCGGTTTGGCTGTCGACGTGTACTCACGGCCGGCACGATCATGATCTGCCTGGCCTTGCCGCTGCTGGCCACGGTCAGCTCGATCCCGTTATTGATCGTCGGGTTGTTTCTGTTTGGCGCCGGGCTGGGCACCGTGGATTCTACAGTGAACCTGCAGGCGGTGATCGTCGAACGGGCCAGCGGCAAAACCATGATGTCCGGGTTTCACGGTTTGTTCAGCCTGGGCGGGATTGTCGGCGCGGCAGGCGTTGCTGGTTTGCTGGGAATGGGGCTGACACCGCTGCAGGCGACGCTGGTGGTGATCGTGATCACGCTCGCGGCGCTGCTCAAGGCTGGGCCGCATTTATTGCCTTATGGCAGCGAAAGTTCAGGACCGGCGTTTGCGGTGCCCCATGGCGTAGTGCTGTTTATCGGCTGTCTGTGCTTTATCGTGTTTCTGGCCGAAGGTGCGGTGTTGGATTGGAGCGCGGTGTTCCTGAGCGCCGAACGCGGCCTGGACGAGGCCTACGCCGGCCTGGGGTATGCAGCCTTCGCCCTGACCATGACAGCTGGGCGCCTGACCGGCGATGCCATCGTGCGGCGCTTGGGCGCGAAGAAGGTGATTATTGTGGGTGGTGTGCTGGCCGCCAGCGGTATCTTCCTCGCCACCTTGTCTTCTGCCTGGGAGGTCGCATTGCTCGGCTACGCATTGGTGGGGGCGGGATGCTCGAATATTGTGCCGGTGCTCTACACCGCCGTTGGGCAACAGAAGGTCATGCCCGAACACATTGCCGTACCGGCCATAACCACGTTGGGGTATGCCGGCATTCTGACCGGGCCTGCTGCCATCGGCTTCATCGCCCATGGCAGCAGCCTGGCCACGGCCTTTCTGGTGATTGGAATATTGCTGGTGGCAGTGGCAATCAGCGGAAAAATACTGCGGGTGCGAACGACATGAGCTTGCGCGTTGGATCGAGAAGCTCATAGGTAGCCAGGGGCCTTATCGTCCCTTTTCTTCCTTGTCGTTTTTCAACCAACGGTCAATGCTGTAGTTCTTCAACGAGCCATTGTTGTGGCTACCGAACAGGGTGGTGCCATTGGCCTTGGTGCTGTCCAGCGATGCCAGCAAACCTGGCCGCTCCACCAGGTTTTTGGCCATGTAGACCTGCAGCTCGCTGTATTTTTTCTTGGGAAAGCCGGTGGCCGCGTCGCGTACTACCTGCCCGTGTTTGTCTGTTTCGTCGGGGTCCTTGCTCATCTCGATAAGCTTGTCTTTCTTGACGTAGCGGTGCTTTTCAAAAAAGAAATTGGAGTCTTGCGATGGGTCCCGCAAGTCATCGAACATCCCTCTGAACGCCTGAACCACCTGTGCGTCGGTCTTCGAATGAAACGGGTCGGCACTCTGGGTGTTGGGATGGGTGTTGCCGGTGGCATAACTGGCGACCTTTTCGAGACTGGCCGAGGTTATCTCGCCCCCCTTGGCAACAATCGCGTCGGCCAGCCGCGGGCGGCTGAGTATCTCCCGCGCAAGCATGATCGTGCGCTCAAGCGCCTTGCTTTCCTTGGGATCCTCTTTCGCAATCGCCTCCAAGGAGCCCAGAGTCAGGCGACCATTCTTCTTGAAATCGCCGAGCATGGGAAAAACGTTGTTCAGTTGGGACGCCAACACTTGGTCGTCCGAGCGGGCATACGGGTTGCCTTCCTGCGAACCGCCTGAATATGAGTCTCGAGCGTCAAAATGCTCCTGTCCATTGCTCCGAAATCGACTATCAAGCAACTGACTCTCTTGAGGGGGAAGTGACGTGCCCTGTGCGCGCTCAGCGACTGCGCAATGCGCATGACCACTGCCTGTGCTCAGATTCGGCCCAGGCGCTACTTGCCTCAAATTATTCAGCCAGTCAGCCATTTTTTTTCTCCAGCATAGTTAGATTCCGCGGACCAAACCTTATCGGGTCGATCGCTGCGCACCTGACTCAACAGGCCAAGAGTGAGTGGTGCTCGGAAAACCCTGGTTCCAGCAGGACAGGCGAGTCGCGCTCGGTAAAATTTGAGCGTTTGTAACCACTGGGCCAGAAGTACATCGCCATCCGGCGGATTCAATCGAGCCTGCGGCGCCACCAAGCGGCCAGGCCCTCGAACAGCCCTGGGAGCTTGAGTGACTTGATGCCATCATTCGAAGCCTGGCCGGCCGCGAGCATGCCCCGGGAGAAATCATCGGCAACCGGCGCCTGAAACTTTCGCTGGCCGGCAAAGGCTTTCATGCGACGTGCTTGGGCGGCATACAGGGCAGGTGACATCTGCAAGTCCGGCGATGCCAAGGCACCTGCTGAGCGAACAGGATCGCCATCGTGGAGGCTGCGAAACGGTTCGTGAAAACCGTGATGAGGTGATTGAAACGAGGTCGAAGTCATTGTGTTTGCCCTGGCTCGGAGCCCGAAAATCAGCCGGTTTGATCAACTCCGGCAGGTACTTCCTATGTGGCATATCAACGTAATCAGTTCCTTACAAAACGGTGGCAGGCACCGCAACCGGGTTGCGGTGCCGCTCAGTCAAGAGCGCAGCATAAAAAGCGCGAGCAGATTGATTCGCTCGTCAGACTCTCGGCTCGCTAGGTCATCCAGCCTTGTGACCAGATCGTTACGCTTGAGCAGTTCCTGCGCCAACTGCACCAGATGGTCTCTAGAAGAATCGCCAGTCAAAGGCTCTCGCGCCAGGTTTCTCAAATCCTGGATATTGATGTCCCTAGACCATGGCCCGTCTTTCAATTCGTTGAAGTGCTTGAGGAGCTCCCCGACCAACTCTTTATCGGATTTATATTTGAAGTAATTTTTGCCGCCGATGACCAGGTCCACGTTTTGCCGATCGATTAGACCGTCCAGTGCGCCGGTGGAGCTGTGCCGGTCGAGGGCGCTCAGCAGTTCTGGACGGCGCAGCATTTCCTTGGCCAGGCGAATGTTATCGTTGACGCTGGAAAACGGGGACCAACCTTTTTTGGCCATCGTCTGAATGCTGTCGATGCTGACGAAACCGGGATTTTTAGGGTCCATGAAAGCTTTGAAATTACGGCGCAGCTGCGTTGCCAATTGTTCATTGCTCTTGAGCGAGTACTCCGAATCAGGCCGACCCGGCCACGTGGGGTAGGGTTTACCGATGGTGGGGTCTGGGCGTGGCGGCGGGTTACCGCAACCAGGCTGCGGCCGTGGCGGAGGATTACCCGAGCACGGACGGTGTGGCGGCCGAGGCCAACCGAAGCAAGTGTGCATCCAGTGTCGGAACGGGTCCATAAAGCCTGGACGCATGGCCGTCACGCTGTGGTGCATAGCGGGAGACGCAGGATAATGGCGCTCCGTCGGCGTCTGCGGATCACCAAAAACGGGACCGGCCTTGTTTTCTCGCGAAGAGAAACTGACGTTGGCCATGTTGCGGTCCGAAAAGGACAGGGCCTCAGGCGCCGGGCGACGAGCCTTGACGTCGGTTTTGGGACTGTCCTGTAAACGGTCATGGGAAGGCGAAGCAGACAAGGATTTATCAAGCGTCGATACCGACATAATGTTCTCCAACACAAGGGGGCGTGATATTCAGCCTGCCACTGCGACGGCGCGTCGAAGCGCGGCAGCTAGCCCATCTGTGGCGGGGATGTCGGATTCGGTTCCTGATCGGACAACCAGATGCACGCTGCACCTGTAGGAAACGGGCAAAAAAAATCGCAGCCCCTTGTTGAGCTGCGATATTTCCCAAGCGTTCGAGGATCAGAACCCGACGCTGGCCTGTACAAAGAACGTACGCGGTTCGCCCAGGTACAGTCCGGCGTTGTTGTCGCTGGAGCGCGTGTAGTGCTGCTGGTCAAACACGTTTTTCACCCCCGCGCCCAACTTCAGGTTCGACAAGGATGGGCCGAAGTCATAGCCGCTGCGCAGGTTGACCGAAACGTAGCCCGGAATATCGCCGAACTGGCCATCAGCCGTGCCTTGAGTCACGTAAGTGCTGGTGGTGCCGGGGGCACGTTGGCCAGACTGGGCATAGACGTCCAGGTTATGGGTCCAGCGATTGATGTCGTAGCGCAGCCCCAGGGTCGCCACTTCGCGGGAGTACAACGGCAGATCGCGCCCCTTGAAGGGCACATCGCCCTCGGAGGTGGCCTTCGTGTAGGTGAACCCGGCATTGGCGGTCAGGCCTTCCAGGCGCGGGTCCAGATTGGCCAGGTCGTAATGCGCTGACGCTTCGACACCGGCGTGCTTGGTGGCGCCGAGATTGGTCCAGCCCACATCGTTGCTGACGTATTGCAGCTCATCGGCGAAGTCGATGTAGAACAGCGTCACTTCGCCACCCCACACGCTGTCGTTGTAGCGCGTGCCGATTTCATAGGTCTTGGCTTTTTCCGGGTTCAGGCCGTTGGCCGTCTGATTGCCGGTGCCACCCTGCCCCAGTTGGAAGTACTGCAGGCTGCCGAACGACGTTTCGTAGTTGGCGAACAGTTTCCAGGCATCAGAGACGTGGTACATCACGCTCAGGGCCGGCAGGGGTTCATTGTTATGCACTTCGCGGCGTTTTTCCGGAGTGCGCGTACCGTTCAGGGCGATCACCGGGCGGTCATGCCATTCGGTGCGAATATTTTCGAAGCGAATGCCCGGGGTAATCGTCCACTTGCCGATATCGACTTTGTTATCGATATAGAACGCATTGGCCTCGGTGCCACCAGTGCGGTCCTGGTAAACATGACCGTCGCTCTGCCCGCCAGGTGTCGGCACGTTGTTGACCAGGTTGAGGCTGGTGGCTTGCTCGTGCATGCCTTCTTTGAGGTAGCGATAACCCACGCTGACTTCCTGGATGCTGGGCCCTAGGTCGAACACATGGGACACACGCGGCTCGATACCGAAGGTGTAGTAGGTACGCGGGTAGGAACTGATGGTTTTGAGGTCGCGGTTGGCGATGTTGCTGCCTCGGAAACTGTCGGCGTAATAGGTCAGCACTTCGGCCTGAGTGCGGTCGTCGATCTGACGGATGTACTTGAAGGACATATCCTTGCGGCGGCCACTGAAGTTGTCCCAATCGCGCACCGACTGGTACGGGTTGGCGTCGAACTGCTGTTGGGTCAGGCCGCCGGGCATGTCGGCGCTGGCATCGTAATAGTGGAAGTTCAACGAGAAGTCGTCTTGATCGGTCGGCGCCCAATGGGTTTTGAGGATCACGTCATCGATATCATTGCCATTGTTGCTGTTGCGATAACCGTTGCCGTTGACCCCGGAATACAACAGGGCAGCGCCGATACCGTTGTCGGCCGTGCCGCCGATAAAGGCGTTCTCGATATGCTTCCAGCCGCCATGGGCGGAGGTTTGCAGGGTGGTGCCGACTTCGCCGGAGAACGTGTCGGGGATCGCCCGGGTTACAAAGTTGATCACGCCACCGACGTTCTGCGGACCGTAGCGCACGGAACCGGCGCCACGCACCACATCGATGCTGTCCAGGTTGCCGGCGGAAATCGGCGCCATCGACAACTGCGGCTGGCCATAAGGCGCGAACGCGGCTGGCACACCGTCGATCAGGACGGTGGAGCGTGGCGACAAACGGGACGTCAGCCCACGCACGCCGACGTTGAGGGAAATATCGCTGCCACCGGTGCCGTTGGCCTCCTGCACCTGCACGCCGGGCACCCGTCGCAGCACATCGCCGACATTCATCGCGCCCTGCTCCACCATGGCTTCGCGGCGGACAACCGTGCGAGCGCCAGGATGGTTCTGCACCACTTCGGCATTGGCGTCGCCGAGCCAGTCGCCGACGACCCGGATATCGGTGGCGCCCAACTCAATCGGCGAGCCGGCTTCACCGCTGCCGCTGGTTTGCGGGCGCAGGGTCACCGAACCGGCGTCGATCTGGTAGTCCAGACCGCTGCCTTGCAGCAATTGGCGCAAGGCTTGCTCGGCGCTGAGGTTGCCGTCCACCGCAGGCGCGCGTTTACCGGCAACCAGCTCGGGGCTGAAGAATACTTGCAGGGACGTCTGCTGGCCGAGTTGGCTCAGGGCCGCGCCCAAGGGTTGGGCCTGGATGTAAATTGCGTCGTCGGCATTGGCCGAGGCGCTGACAGCGAGCGCCAGGGCCACGGGCACCCAGCGGCGGATTTTATTGTTGTGGAGGGCGATTTTTTTCACGTCGAACCTTGTCCTGTGATCGCAAAAGTATGCGGCCGTTAATGCAAACCAGTTGCAGTTGCAGGAGAAGACGACGAACGGGGAAAAAACCTGAATGTCAGCGCGAAATAATTTCCTGGCTACCGTCCGGCAACGTACGCAAAGCCACCGGCAGGATGCGCGGCAGAGCCTTGAGCAAGGCGTCGGTGTCGTTGGCCTTGAATACGCTGGTCAGGCGCAGGTTGGCGACGGCGGGCGCGCTGACCCGCAACGGTTGCTCGCGGTAGCGCGACACTTCCCGGGCCACGTCGCTCAGTGTGGCGTTGTTGAACACCAATTTGCCGGTACGCCAGGCCGTCAGCTCCTCGGCGTTTACCGCGTAGGCCGTCGCCACCTCGCCTTGGCGGTCCACATGGGTGCCACGACCGGCGGTCAAGGTGACCCGCTGCTCCGCCACACGCCCCTGGACCTGCACCGTGCCCGCCTCGACCGCGACGCGAGTCTGGTCGTCATCGCGGCGCACATCGAAGCGGGTGCCGGTGACCGTGACCTGCCCCGCCCCGGCGGCCACCACAAAGGGGCGGCTGCTGTCGTGTTCGACGCTGAACATCGCCTCGCCCTGTTTGAGTTCAACGCCGCGCCGGGCGTTTTCGTATGTCACCGCAACCACGCTACGGCTGTTGAGGTCGATCAGCGAACCGTCCGGCAAGGCCACTTGGCGATGCTCCCCAAGACGCGTGCTGAATTCGGCCCGGTAGACCTTGGAATGATCGAGCCCGCTGAACAAGCCCAGGCCCACGGCGACCGCGACGACGCTGGCCGCCACCGCGTAACGCCACAGCGCAGGCTTGCGAGGCCGTTCGGCAGGCGCTTCGCACAACGCCTGCCAGCGCGCCTCGGGCAGCAGGTCGGCGGCCAGCCACAGGCCTTGCAGCACGTCGAATTCGTATTGATGGGTTGGATGTTCCGCGCGCCAAGCCTCGAACCGTCGGGCTTGCTCGGGGCTCAGTTCGCCGTCCTGCACGCGCGCGAACCACTGCGCGGCCTCTTCACGGGCACGGTTGTCCATCGCGGAAGATCCTGTTTCGATACGAGTCATGGTGTCGGCGCGTCCAGGCGGTCGCGCAGATGCCGCAGCGTGCGGATCATATACTTTTCCACCATGTTTTTAGACAAACCCAGGCGTTCGGCGATTTCCCGCTGGGTGAGCCCCTCGATTTTCTGCCAAATGAAGATCCGCCGACAGTTGAGCGGCAATTCGGCCAGTGCCCGCTCGATGGAGTCCGCCAACTGGATCGCGTGCATGACATGCTCCGGATCGCCGGCGTGGGGTGAGCATTGAACGAAGGCATCGACTGATGCGGCGTCGCGGCGGTCGTCGCGACGATAGGCGTCCACCGCAATGTTGCGCGCAGTTTGATGCAGATAGGCGCGCGGTTGCTGCACATCGGCGGAACTGGATTCCAGCACCCGTACGAAGGTGTCGTGGGCCAGATCTTCGGCCTGCTGACGGTTTCTCAAGCGACGCGTCCAGGTCCCGATCAGCTCTTCATAGTGCTCGAAAAAGCCTGTTCTGCGGGGCGGCTGAGGGATCATCGCGAAGGCACTGGATAGGCGGGCGTGAATAGTAATGCTTCCTATTAAGTGGAGCAATTGCTACCCGTCGTGATTGACCGCGCGACGACTAAGGCGGCCTGCCCTGCTTGAGTCGACTGGATTTTTCCCGGCTGCCGCACACGCTCATCTGGCACCATCTGCGCTGCTTGTTCTTAGAAATATCCAGAAATATCCAATCGCAGTCATGGGCGCCGCAGCACTTCAAACCCTGCAGCGCCCCGGGTACCAACCATTGCGTGGCGTCGATCGCCAGGCGCCCGAGCAGCATCGTGGTCAGTTCCTGGGCCGACGTACAGGGCTTCCAGACCCAGGCAGGTTGACCGTCGACCGTGCGTAGCTCGCGCCAGGCCACACCTTGCTGGAAAGTCAGATTGATCTGCGCCAACGCCGCATCGGGAATGGGCTGGTGCAGCGCCAGCGGGTAAAACACCGCGTATAGGCATTCTCTGAAGGCAATCACCGCCTCCAGGTTCGGCTGATAGGCAATAGGCCACTCAAACACCATGGGCTTGTAATGTTCAAACTCATGGGTCGAGACCAACGACGCGTGCAGCGCCCATTCAAAGAAGAATGGAAAGCTGGTGAGCCGTTCCTCCATCACCTTGAGCGTCGTGCCAGGGCGTCGTCCGTTGGTGGTATTGATAAAGTCCAATACCAGGGCGCCACCAATCAGGCGGATCGAGTTCGCAGAGCCAGTAAAATGCGACATGCCTGCTCCTGGGAAAATACGGCCTCGCTGCAAGCACGCAGAGTACCGCGTTTTTCCAGGTTGCAGGCACCGCTACTCCCGCTTACCCAACAGCAACACCATTGCGTATTGCCCGAACAGCAGCAGCGCCACCACCCAGTAGACGTGGGAAAACGAGCCGCTGAGGTCCCTCGACCAGCCTCCCAGGAAATTGCCGCACACCCCACCCAAGCCGATCAGCACATTGGCGATGCCGAACGCCTGGGTCAGCCGGCTGACCGGCACGATTTGCCCGATGTAACTGGGCACCAGCCCGAAGATCGGATAAAACGCCAGCGCAAATAAAAACGCCGCCAGGTAGAACGACGGCAGGTTGTTGAACGTAAACACCAGCGTTGCAGCCACCCCGGCACTAAGGAAACACAGAGCCAGGGAGGTGCGCACGCCCGCTTTGTCGGCCAGCCACCCCAGCAGAAAGCCCGAAGCCATGCCCACGGCGCCGAGGGTGGTCCAGATAAAACCGGTGTCTTGCACCGACACCCCCAATTCGTCGCGCAGGTAGGGCGCCAGGTAGGTCTGGAACGGCAGCAACGCCATGCCATTAAGAAAGGCGATGCCCCACGTCAGGTACAACGAACGGCTCAGCCAGGGCGCGTGGCGGTCAGACGTCTGCCCGGGCTCCCCGGCTGCCTCGCCCTCCTCGCTCGTCGCCAGGTTGCGTAACAGGTACCAGGCCACCACGCATAGCGTCAGCGAGATCAGCCCGGCAGTCAGCCAAATCCCGCGCCAGCCGCCGTGCATCGTCAGAAACGACACCAATAACCCGTTGATAAATACGCCGTAGCTGGTGCCGCTGGAAATCAAGCCCATGACTCGTGAGCGCAGGCCGGCGCTGAAGCCTTTGGTGACGATCTCCGCCAGCGGGATGTACACCGACGCCGAACAGCCGCCGAGCAGAATCAATAGCGCGCCGGAGAGCCAGATCGTGTCGCTGACACTCAGCCCCAGCAGCGCCAAGGACGTCATCACGGTGGACGCCAGGCTGATCTTCCAGCCTGCGACATAGCGGCTGATTACGCTGGTGACCGATGAAAACAGCAGAAAGCCGATCTGCGCGCCACCGGTGATCAAGCCCACTGTGGTGTAGTCGAAGCCGAGGTCGCGACGCATGTCCACCACCAGGTTGGCGAACAGGTAAACGCCGAACCCATAAGTGCTGGCCACGAACCCCGTGAGCACTATCGCCAGCACCCCGCTATCGAGGGGCCGGGCGTTGCCTTGCACAAGCGTATTCATAGCGCCCCTCACGCGGCGAGCGCGGTGTGGATGACAAAGTCACACTGCATCATGTCGTAATCGGCCTGGAAATCGCCGTAGCTGGCATGCTCCGAAAACCCACAGGCCAGCACCTCCTGGGTCAACTCGCCGGGCAGCAGCGGGTAGACCTGCAGCCGGTATTGCTCGGCGTTGTCAAAGCGGTAGATGAACTCGCACAGGTGCGCGTTGACCTCGCCCAGGCTCACTGACACGTGGGTGCCGCAGTAATAGTAGTGGCCGCTGGATTTGAAATGGCCGGCGCGAATGGCGAAGAAATTGCGTTGATCCACCACCAGCAGGCCGCCCGGCTTGAGCAACGCCCGGAAGGTTTGCAGGACGTCCAGGCGTTCGCTGGCTTCGAACACATGGCACAACGAACTGCCCAGGCACACCACGGAGTCGAACTGCCCCAGTTCCTGCGGGTCGAGGGCACGCCAGTCGCGATGATGGGAGGGTATCGCCAAGCCGTACCGGCGGAAGTTCGCGCGCGCCTTGGTCAGCATGGTGGGGCTGCCGTCGGTGGCGACTACGTCGAACCCGGCCTGCTTAAGCTGTACCGCGTGGAAGCCGCTGCCGGTCGAGACGTCGATTACCGACTGCACGCCGTGGTTGCGCAACAGGTTTTCAAAGAACCCGCTCTCCCCCGCCTTGCGTTTTTCCCAATCGATCAACTCGTCCCAGCGCTCGACAAAATCCGCCGAGTACTGCGTGGAATAACGGGCGATGGGGCCATTCGGCTGCTTGGGCATCTGGTTCATCACGCACCTGCCAGGTTGAGTGCTTTGAACGCCGCGTACTTGCTCGCCAACTCGCGGGCGAACTCGGCGGATTGTTCGATGGACATGTTTTTCTTCGAGTAGCCCAGCATCGCCTGCATCACGGCCATGCACTGCGGGTTGAAGGTGACCGAACCGTCGCAATGGATCTCGTCGATGCCGTCCTGGCTCTGGCAGATCGTGTTGATGCGCACCGCGTCGTCCTGGGGGCAGGCGTTGGAGAACTGCACCTCGATGCGACCCTCGTGTAACCACACCGGGTAACCGCCCGGCAACCCCAGCGGGCCAGGGGCATGCACCAGCACCGGCGTACTGGAAAACAGCCCCTCGATTACCGTGACCGCTGAACACGCGGTGAGGAACTGCCCGTCCACGCCACCGCGACGCCGGAACTCGGAGCGGACCGCCGAGAAAATCGCTTCGGCAGGCAACCGCGCCACGTTCGGCTGATCGCGGACCTCATACAACAGACGGTAATTAGCCCGTGGCGGCAACCCGGCGCGCGGGACGTAATGGCTGAAATAGTGCTGGGCATACAAGCGAACCCGTACATCGGCAGGGCAACACTCCAGCAACCGCGCAATGGAAAAACGCACCGCCGGAATCAGGTTGGCCACGTTGCCCACGCCGATATCCGGCGCCAGGCCGACCCTGGCCAGAATCGGGTTGACCGCATCGGGAAAAGCCGCATTTACGGTGCGGGTGACGATGCCTGAGGCTTTTACCGCGCGCATCAGGTTGTGCATCAGCGTCAGGTGCATGGGCAACCAGGGACCGAACTGCGCTTGGTCGAGTTGTTCGAACGAGCGCTTGGGCAACGCCGTGATGACGCGCCACGACTGCAACGACGCGCAGTTGACGAGTATGTCCGGTGCCTCGTCCCGCAGCACCTGGGCGACGCGGTCGATGTCGGTCAAATCCGCGATCACCGGCCTGATCGCGACGAACTGCTCCAACTGCGCACACGACAGCGCCACCAGGTTGCACAGACGCACGTTGGCGTCCTCATTGCGCCCCAGCACCACAAATTCGAAGGCATTCTTCGGCGCGAGCAGTTTGAGGATCTGCAGGCAGAGGTTGCCGGCGCCTACCAGCAACAGCTTTTTTTTTCGCGTGGATGGGCTCACCGTGGGTAGGCTCCATTGTCGACGGGGATGACCCGGCCGGTGATATGCCGCATGGCATCGCTGATCACCAACAGAATGATTTCCGCTACGCCGCCGGGCAGGATGGGTTGCTTGAGAATCTCCTGACGCGCGTATTCATCGCGCCGGTAGGTCGGAATGCGGTCGTAGATGGCGGTGTCGTGGATCAGAGCTGGCGACACGGCGTTCACCCGCACAAAGGGTGCAAAATTCCAGGCGTTAGCCTTGGTAAGGCCGATCACTGCCGCTTTGGTGGCGCCATACAGCGCATCGCAACTGCCCACCTCGCCGGCCACCGAAGCGATATTGACGATGCAGCGCGAAGCTTCATGGCGCATTTCCCGCTCGGCGAAGTCCTTGGACAGGTAAACCAAGGCTTTGAGGTTGACGCTGAGGATGTCATCCACTTCGTCGTCGGAATAGGCGTAGATGCTTTTGCCGTGATAGATCCCCGCATTGTTGACCAAGGCGTAAATAGACTGATGGCGTGCATATATTTTGGGAATAAAGCGCTTGATCACAGCGTCGTCGGTGAAATCCGCGACCTGGGTGTCCAGTACATCGTCGCCATAGCGATGGGTGAGTGCCTTCAAGCCTGCGGCATCCTTGTCAGTGCCGATCACGAAATAGCCGGCTTCAATGGCTTTCTCCACCGTCGCTCGACCAATCCCATTGGCGGCGCCGGTCACTATTAACTTTTGCATGTCAGGCTCCTTATTGACAAAACGCGTTCATATGCTCGTAAAACGGCCGGTGATAGTCATATAAGTTTTTTAACTTTGCGCACTGTTGGAATAGCGCTATATCCAGGACTTGTTTATCTGGGGCGATAATCCGCTCACTATTTTCGGCGGTCACATGCCAACTTCTCCACATCTTCCATTGGGGCGGGCATTCGCGCTTCCAAGACAAAGCGCGAGGCAGAAACTCAATATTCAAATAATCACAGAGTTTACGAATAACGTGTTGCGGATCGGCGGCCAGATCATCGGCATTAATCACATACGGTACTTTACCGGTGAGTTTTTTTAGCACACAAAAGATCTCGTACTGTGCTTTATACCCAATCGCCTGTAACGGCATATCCGGGTATATACGGTGGTGGGAAACAATACTGCTGACCGGCTCGCGAATAATAAATACATTGTCTTGGCAGGCGAGAAAGTCGACGTCGACCTTCAACTCCTCCAGGCAGTGGTAACACATATCTTTATGAAACACCGGGGAATGGCTTGCCGCTTCGATCAGCCGTTGCTTGATCGCCGTATAAGTCGTGGGAAAAGCGTGGTCCCAGTCGTCCGAAGGAATGCTGGAATCGGCGGAAAATGCCCCATGAGCAAAAGGCTCATGGAAGACTTCGAAGTCCCCGCGCTCGATAAATACGCGTTCCAGCACCGTGGAACGCGAGCGCGGGTGAGCCCATAAGGCAACCATTTGGTTCATGCCACACTCCCATATTCGGTCGCCAGAATTTCGTTGATCGAGCGTCTGGAGTGCTGGGCCGCGGCGCATAGGCGAACACAGTGATCGGTCAGGCGCCGGTGCGCGGCGTTGGCTTCGTGGCAGGCGGTGATAAAGGCTGCATGACGGGCGAAGTCCTGCGGCGCGATGCTGTCGAGCAAATAGGCTTGGTAGAAGTACGGAATCCGCATCAACTTGGCGAACGTCGCAGGCGGTACCTGCAGCGGCGCGTGGGCGGGCAGCACGGGTTGGCCACGGCTTTCGCGCTCCACCAGAAATGCCACCATCTCCGGCGTGAGTGTGTAGTAGGTGGCGCTCAGGCCGGTGCGTTCCAGGTGCCAGCAATGCTGGTTGCCACGCGCATCGACGTCGATTTTGAGGCTCGACAGCAAGGTGTGGACCGGCACGCGCGACGCGGCCACCAGGGCCTGGATCTGCTCGTAAATCAGCAGTTCGGCCCAGCGCAATTCCTGCGGCGCCAGCGCCATACTGCGCGCGGCGGCTTGCTGGGCGAACTCGGGCTGACAGCCAAAGCGCCCGATCATGTAGGTAATCACGTACTTGCAATGGCGCGTATCGATGCCATGGCTGCGCGCACTGAGTCGGCCACGCTCAATGGCCTGCAAACCCGCCTGGAACTGCGAGACGGTGAAACAAAAGGTGATGTTGATCGACACCCCTCGCGCCACCAATTGCTCGACGCTCGCCAAACCCTCCTGGCTCCCCGGCACCTTGACCATCACGTTCGGTGCCAGATGATGCAGCTCCATGCCGCGGGCGGTCATGCGCTGGGCGCAGCGCACGTCGCCTGGCTCCACCTGAGCGCACATCCAGCCCTCAGCGTGTAACGATTGCTCCCACAGGGTTTTGAGCGCC
Organism: Pseudomonas sp. S4_EA_1b; assembly: GCF_016307435.1. Classification (NCBI taxonomy): domain Bacteria; kingdom Pseudomonadati; phylum Pseudomonadota; class Gammaproteobacteria; order Pseudomonadales; family Pseudomonadaceae; genus Pseudomonas; species Pseudomonas sp. S4_EA_1b. Next base: position 39,659 of record NZ_JAEILC010000140.1, read on the forward strand.
GACGCACCGTCGATAATTACTTCGTCGTACAACTTTTTGTGCAACGCCTCAGGCGACAGATTGCTCTGATCAACACGTGAAGCCTCGTATTCCCGTCTGTCTAGAATCACCGCAGTCACCAGACGCGGGTTAGTGGTCACGCTGCTGAAACTTCGCGGCCGGCACCAATCATCCGGCATCAACCGCTCGATATATGCGGCTACCGTTGGGTGCTTATCCAGCAAGCCGTATTTATGGGGGGCATACAACACGGGGGATGAATCCCACCACAATTCTGAACGAGGGTTATGACTTTTTAGTTGTTCTAAGTAACCCGGAGTGCCCACGACACATCCTCCTCGGATAAGGGTTATTTAATGAAAGAGACGACAGCGGGTACTTATCAACAGCGATGAACTAAGCATGCCCCCGCGTATAGCCGCTGGGTGTTCAAGGCTGCAAAACAAGCAAACAACTTCAGCGTGAGTACGTAACTAATAATCAGGGAGCGTACTGCAGACAGGGTGACAACTCCAATTTGCACGACGACATCATCGCCATTGAAGATCACTGACATAGGCAAGCCAATATGAACAGGCGCCGGCCCCTGATCTGGTAGTTCCCCTATAACGGCCAATGAAAACATGGGCTTCTCTTATAGGTGACTCCGCGATGACTTCTGAACTACCAGCGGAGCGGATTGAGGTGTCCCTATAAAAC